>NZ_JAIHAP010000086.1:0-7493 GCF_020054775.1 Thermosipho sp. (in: thermotogales)
TTTAATCCTTACAAATGAATTAGAAAAACTTAATCTTACACCAACACAAAGGTTAGGGCTCTATATTCTTAAACATAAAAACATTTCAAAAGAAGAATTGCAAAAATTAATAGAGGGTGAATAAATTGAAAGTTGGAATAATTTTTGAAGGAACTTATCCTTATATTGTTGGCGGCGTTTCAAGTTGGGGAAATTCTTTAATTTCAAATATGAAAGATGTGGAATTTTGTGTTATCCACGTTGGTGATGTTCCAAAAAAGAAAGCCCCAAAGTATAAATTTCCTGAAAACGTCACAGATTATTTTGAATATTATCTTTTTGCAAACTATAAATTCCCAAAAAAAAGAAAAATAGGAAAAGAAATTACAAATGCTTTGGAAAATATAATTTCTTATCCATTTGATGAAAACCTTATGGGCAAAGATCTATATGAATTATTTAAAAAAAATCCCTCTCTTGATTTTACAAGTATATTTAAATCTCAATTTTATTGGGGCACGATTGTAAGTTTTTACGAAAAGTATCTTCCATATGAAAACTTTACAAACTATTATTGGACATTATATTCAATGCTTATTCCATTTCTAAATTCTATTACAGTTGATCTTCCAAAGTGTGATATATACCATACTATTACAACCGGTTATGCCGGAATTTCAGCCATTCTAAATGGTTTAAAATACAATGTTCCTGTAATACTTACTGAGCATGGGATATACCATAGAGAAAGGCAGCTTGAAATCCTAAGAGCTGATTGGATAAAAGAAGAATTCAAAACAGGTTGGATTAAGCTATTTAATACAATAAGTTCTGTAGTATACAAAGGCTCTGACAAAATAACAACTCTATTTAGTGAAAATCAAAAATATGAAAAAGAATTTTGTTCTAAAGAAGAAAAATTTTTAATTATTCCCAACGGTATAGATACTAATAAATTTTCAAATCTTACATATAGGAAAAGCAAAACTCCATTCAATGTTGGTCTAGTTGGACGCGTTGTAGAAATAAAGGATATTAAAACAGCAATTAAGGCTGCAAAAATTGTAAAGCAAAGAATAAAAGATTTTAAACTCTTTATCATTGGACCAACAGATGAAGAGCCTGAATACTTTAGAGAGTGCAAAGAGTTAGTTGATATTTTAAATTTGCAAGACACAGTTGAATTTACCGGCATGGTCGATGTAAAAGAATATTACCCAGAATTAAATTTAATGATTCTATCCAGTGTAAGCGAAGGTCAACCCCTTGTAATATTAGAAGCATTTGCCGTAGGTATACCAGTAGTATCTACTAATGTTGGTGCATGCAGGGAACTTATATATGGAAGCAAAGAAGATTTTATATCACCTGCCGGAATTGTAGTAAAACCAAAAGATTTTATATCACTTGCAAATGCAATAATTTATATGTATGAAAATGATAAATTTAGACTCAACGCATCAGAAACTGGAAAGAAACGCGTACATATGAGGTATAGATTGGATCAAATGATAGAAAACTACAAAAAACTATATCTTTCGGTGGTGAAGTAAATGGCAGGTGTGGGCTTCAAACTTAATAAATTATTCTACAAAAATCAAATATCAACAGACGTTCTTGCAGTAATATATTCAATTTTAACATCGTCTGGGCCTTGGATAATAACAACTATTTCTTTATGGGTTGTTATATATTCTCTAAAGTCGGCAGATATATACTTTAATATGGCTGTTATATATGCATTCATACTTTCAATTATCTTTTCTGGTATTTTTTCCATGTTTCTCTCACGAAGAACCTCAGATCTTATTTATTCAAAAAAATATGAAAAAATACTTCCTGAAACACTTTCAATAATCCTAGTAAATAACTTAATTGTAATTACGTATCTTCTAATATTTTTTCTAATCTTTAAACACGACATCAAATTCATTCTTTCCTTTTCCTATTTAACCGCCTCACTTACGACGTTATGGTTGATATCGGTGTCATCACTTGCCACTGATTCAATAAATTGGTATATATTTTCATATTTAACTATGGGAATTTCTTCAATAATCCTAGCAAAATATTTTGAAATTATAGGTTATGCAATCGCAGTAAATATTGGAATAATAATAAATGTCTTCGTAGTTATTTATTATTTTGGTTCAAGTTCAAAAAAAATTTCCTTTGAATGGTTTAAAGAAGTAAAAAACTACTGGCAAAACCTATTAATTGGTTTTACTTACTATCTTTCAATATGGATAGACGACATAATAGTTTGGAATCATCCAAAATTTGGTGAAGAACCAATTAGTGGATTTAAATTTTCATATGTATATGATAGTCCAATGTTTTTTTCCTATCTTACTATAATTCCAACAATAACAATGTTTATTCTTGTTTTAGAAACTAGATTCTACAAAAAATACAAAAGTTTTTATAACTCTTTGATTGAAGGTTATGTTTTATCTGAAATAATTCTATTAAAAAACTCTATGGAAAAAGAACTAAAGCAAAATATAAGCCTTACAATAAAAATTCAAACGCTTATAACAACAGTATTCTTCATCCTTAACGAGCTTGAATTGCTACCATTTTCTAATCAACTTTCAAAACCTATACTTCGTCTTGGATTAATAGGTGCCATGCTTAATGGATTTTATTTAATGATGCTCTTGTTAATACTTTATTTTGATTTTAGAAATCTTGCCCTTGCAATAAATCTAAGTGTCTTAGGATTAAATTCAATACTAAGTACCATATTTGTAAACAAAATTGGGTATGCAGCCCTTGGCTCAGGTTATGCATTTTCGTTTGCAATTGGAACTTTTATTTCATATTATTTACTCAAAAAAAGAGTCAACAAAATTATACAAATAGAATACTCAAGGCAAAAGGTTGATCTCAAAGAAGGATACTATCTAAGGTTAAGTCAACTACCCACCGCTTATAGAAGCGGAGGCTTGTAAAAAGCCTTAGTTGACTACTCTCAGCCACCAGCAATACGCTGACGGGGCTACGTTAGACAGGTTATGACACCCTGGGATGCTGCTCAAGTTCCAGGCTCTGTCGTGTGGGTCTAAACAGTCATGAAGGGTAGGGACAGTGACCTGCACATAACAAGCCTGTCTAACATTGAGGATGAGCACCTAACTCCTTCAAAGGAGGCTTACCGCATATGGTATATGTTATTTCAAAGGATGGTAAAACATTAATGCCAACAAAAAGGCATGCTAAGGTAAGAAGACTACTAAAACAAGGGCTTGCTAAAGTTGTTAGAAGAGACCCATTTACAATTCAGTTGTTGTATGACACAACAACATACACACAACCTGTTACTGTCGGAATAGACATTGGCTCAAAAATACTTGGTATTTCAGCAATAACAGAAAAACAAGAACTACTCAGTATGGAAGTAGAACTACGACAAGATATAAAGAGATTGCTTTTAGAGAAAAGAGAGTATAGAAGAAACAGAAGGTACCGCAAAAGAAGATATAGAAAACCAAGATTTTTGAACAGGCGTCGATACGAAGGATGGCTTGCACCAAGTGTTCAATGGAAGGTTGATGCACACATCAGACTGGTTAATTTAATAGCCAAGATACTGCCAGTTACAAAAATTGTAATTGAAATAGCACCATTTGATGCACACAAAATAGTTAATCCTGACGTAGAAGGTATTCAATATCAAGAAGGTCCAAAAAAAAGTTTTAGTGATGTAAGAGAATACTGTTTGTGGCGCGCAGGGTATAAATCAGAACTGTCAGGTAAAAAAGGCATACTTGAAGTCCATCATATTATTCCAAGAAGTAAAGGTGGTACTGATAATCCCTCTAATTTAATAGTATTAACTGCAGAAGAACACAAAGACTTGCATGAAGGTAAGATTAAAATTCCACGCAGTAAACTTGAAAAAGTTAAAATTTTAAAAGATGCAAGTCATGTGTCGACAATAGGATGGCACATAGTAAACAGGTTGAAACAACAATACGATGTTGGAATAACTTTTGGCAGTATTACAAAAAGTAAAAGAATAGAAATGGGATTAGAGAAGACACATAGAAACGACGCATTTGTAATAGCAGGTGGTAACAAAAATATTAACAGAGCGACTGAATGGTACTTTGGAAAATTTTTTAGAAGACAAAACAGGTCATTACACAAAGCTAATCCAATCAAAGGGGGGATTAGACCATCGAATACTATAAAGGAAGTTAGAGGATTTAGAAGATTCGACAAAGTAAGATATAAAAATCAAATTGGCATAATCCACGGGTTAAGAAGTTCTGGATACTTCGATATACGTACATTGAGCGGAGAAAAAATTCACTCATCGGCTAAGTGGTCAAACCTAAAACTTTTAGAAAAAGCAAAAACACTAATGTTAGAAAGTAGGAATCAGCTCATTCCTCTCCATCTTAATGGAGTCTCCTGCGCTGGATCATGATGAAATAGAACAAATTAGGGAGGAATTAAAATGAAAAAAGTATTAGTAATATTTTTAATGATAATTAGTGTTATTATATTTTCACAAAAAAAGTTTCTTCTTCTCTACAAAGGCTCAGAACAATATGGCGAATACATGTTAAAGGACTATGTAATTCCCTATCTTGAGAAAAATAAAATAAACTATGAATTGCTTGATGTGGAAAGAATGAACTTTTACCGTATAAATTCTAATGACTTTTCAACAATAATCACTTGGTATTATTCAAATGCTCTTGAAAACTCTGTATTATATCTTAGGCAACTTTCAATATTTATAGAAAATGGTGGAAATTTTTTCTTTTTTAACAACATTGGGGCAAATGCAGATGCAAGGGAATTAAATAATGTTTTCAACAAAATCGGCGTACATTACAAATATGGATACAAACAATTGAGCAATTATAATATAGAATACGATAAAAACTTTTTTAAGACATCCCCAAGCACTGATATAAGTAGGCCAGTTGAGGAATACGAAGTATTTAGCAAAGAAACGAAAATAATCCTTTCTTTTAAAGTAAATGATAAAAAATATCCGATGATATTTCTTTCAAATAATGGCGGTGGTGCAATATTCAACAGTTTTATTGACAAAGAAGGAAATATTATACTAGATATTCAAAAAATATTACACTATCTTACAAACAAAAAAGTTGGAAGGGAAAATAAAATTTTAGTTGTTTGCGACAAATATGACAAAGAATTTTACCTTGAAAAACAATTTCAACTAAAAAAATTACTTGAATATGCCAAAATAAATTTTGAAACAGATTACGTTAAAAGATTTTTTGAATATTCATACATAGATCTTACACCTTTTAGATATATAATATGGATAACTGATTCAAAATTTATACATACTAACACTATTAAAAGATTTATAAATAACGGTGGAACATTGTTATTCATAACAGATCCATACAACACTCCTTGGAATAAAAATATAGTGCTTGAAAAAAACAACATTGAAAAAATATTATTCAATAAAGAATTATTCTTCTTGTCAAATACAGATGAGGGATGCGAATTTGATATAAATTTTGATATCGACTTTAATATTGAACTTGACACCTCAAACATAGTACTTGCAAATCTTGTTGGAAGCAAGCCTATCCCAGCCATCTGGTACAAAAAAGAAGGAAGTGGTTACATAGGTTATATATATCCACCATTAATAAAGAAAGAAACAAGAGGATTAATTCTTCAGTCCATTCTTGAAATGCAGGATTTTAATATTTCTGGATTTCTTAATTCTTTTATATTTTACCTTGATGATTTTCCAATCCCCTCATATAATGTAACAAAAAGAGATGTAATAGATACAGATTTTTACTATAAGACGTGGTGGAAAGACATAAAAGCTTTTGCAAAAAGTTACAACATTAAATATACAATAGTAACACCGTTAAGTTACAATGGAGTTAGTAATCCTCCTTTTGAATTTTCTGAATATCTAATAACTCATTTTCCAAAAGATGCTCTTATAGAAATAGATAATTCAGATTTTGAACTAGGACTTCATGGATATAATCATTTATCTTTAACAAAGGAAAATTGGCCCAACCCTCAAAATATAATTGAAAGCCTTAGGGCAGCTAAAAAATTCTTAGAATCAATATTGGGTCATAAAATATTTTTAAATAGCTATGTGGCACCAAATAACATAATAGATGAATATGGTGTTCAAAACCTTATAAAAGCCTTACCAGAAGTAACCACTATAGGAACAACGTATAGTTCTACAGATGAATTTTCAGAATATATGATTTACAATAACAACGTTGTGATATTACCGAGATCCACATACGGTTATTATCCATTAAAAAGAATCCTTATTTCCAGTATAAATACACTTGCAAATTTTGGAAGCTTTCAACACTTTATACATCCTGATGATTTTTTTGCAAAAGATAGAAATCCAATGCAAAAAAATTGGGAAGAATTAATAACGATACTTGATGGATTTTACTACAAAATAAAATCTAAAATGCCTTGGCTAAAAAATTATACAGCTTCCGAAGCATATCCTTACTTTCTTGACTATTTAACTCAAAAATACGAATACAAGATAAATGAAAATTATCTAGAAATAACTATTCCAAACTATTCATTAATGCCAAAATATTTTCTTTTAAAAACTAAACTCCCAGTAGAAAAAATAATTGGAGGTGAAATTGTTTCCTTTTATCTAGAAAATGATATATACATAATTCAAATGCAAGGAACAAGAATGAAAATTTTCTTTTTGAGGTGAAAACGTGGAAGGCATTATTAAACTACTTACGATTGGAATACTATTCTTTTTAATCATACAACCATTATCTATTGAAAGAGCTGAAGTACCTCTTATATATCAACTTCAAAAAATTAATTTAAGAACAATATATTCATACTACAAGCCTAAATTTTTGATTATTGATGTTCAAGATATTGATGAAGAGGATATATACTATATTAAAAAACTTAAGGAAAACGGAACAACAATCCTTTCTTACTTAAGCATAGGTGAAGCAGAAGATTATAGAAGTTATTGGAAAAAAGAGTGGAATAAAAATCCGCCTGAATGGCTTGGAAGTGAAAATCCAATGTGGCCTGGAAATTACAAAGTAAAGTATTGGTATATAGAATGGCAAAACATTGTTTTTAATATGATCGATGAAATTTTAAAATATGAAGTAGACGGACTCTATCTCGATCTAATCGACTCATTTATTTATTGGTCTGAAAATGGCTATCCAAAAGAATTTACAGCATTGCAGATGATTGACTTTGTCTTTCAAATATCAAATTATCTCAAAAGTAAAGGAAATTTTTTAGTCGTGCCACAAAACGGGGAAAATATATTAGATTATGATACTTCAAACAATTATATAAATGCTATCGATGGTATAGGAATAGAATCTTTATTCTTTAAATACACAAAAAGAATTGATGAAAAAATTACTTTAAATAGGCTAAAATACATACAAGAAATCCAAAATCAAGGTAAATTTGTTCTTGTTACAGACTATATATTTTCACCTTTTTATGACAACAGT
>NZ_JAIHAP010000087.1:0-7414 GCF_020054775.1 Thermosipho sp. (in: thermotogales)
CCTTTCTCCTTCAATTTTTCTAAGAACTCCTCAGCACCTTCTATAAAGAAGGCAACACTGGAAAGTCCTTTTAAATATACCTTTGCAACTTCATTAAAATTTAAATTAAACACTCCAATTTTTTCAAAAAATTCTCTAAACCTTTCTACAACAATTACTTCTTTTTTATACTTTCCTTCTGAAAAAAGCTTCCACCATTTTTCATTTATAGGCCTATAAATTTCTATGTAACTTTCATCATACCTAATATTAAGGTATTCAAACACACTTTTTAGAGCATACTCTTCAGATTTGTCAAAATCCAATATTGTATTATCAAGGTCAAAATATATCATTTCATATTTCATATTTTTTCTCCTTTATCTCATATGTAGAAAATTCAAAAGGAAATTTAACCGGTTTTCCTTCAAGTGCAGATTTATATATCGCAAGGACTATCTCTACTGCTTTTTTACCATCTTCTCCACTTATGTATGGCTTCCTATCATTCACTATTGATTCATAAAAATCTCTATATAGGGGTACATGCCCACTTCCATATACTGTATCTGGATCTGGCAAGGACATAAATGGATGTCCTTCTTCTCCTTCAAATCTCCATTCCTCTATCCTATTTACCGCTAGCCCTCCTATTACTACTGTCCCTTTTTCTCCAAATATTGCTAGCTTTTCATGCAAGTTCTTTGGATATATCGTTGTTGTCCCTTCTATCATCCCTATTTTCCCATCTTTAAACTTTATTATCGCTCCTCCAAAGTCTTCTGCTTCTATATATGGATGATTAAAGTTCTTTATTACTCCATATACTTCTTCTATCTCTCCTCCAAGCATCCACTGCAACAAGTCTATGTTATGGGTGCATTGGTTCATCAATGCTCCTCCATCTTTCTCCCATGTCCCTCTCCAACTTGCTTGTTTGTAATAACCTTCATTCCTATTCCATCTTATTGTCGCAACTCCATAATGGACTTTTCCAAAATCTTTTCCTTCTATCTTTTTCCTTAACTCTTGTATTGGGGGATTAAATCTATTTTGAAAACATACCTCAAGTTTTAAGTTTTTCTCTTTTGAAAGTTTTATCATTTCATCTGCATGTTTTGTAGATAGCGCCATTGGTTTTTCAACAAGCACATGTTTTCCATTACTTAATGCTTCCATCGCTATCTCATAATGGCTTCCACTATCTGTTGCAATAGTAACCGCATCTATATCTTCTCTTTTTAGAAGTTTTTTAAAATCTGTTTCAACCTCTGGTCTTTTCCCTATCCTTTCTTCAAAAATATCAGCACAATTTGATGCTTTTTCTTTCACTATGTCACATACTGCAACCACATCAAACAATTCTTTGTTTTGTATCAATGCCTCTGTATGTTTTTTTGTCGCTATCCTTCCACATCCTATTAATGCTAGCTTTATCATATATCTCCCTCCTATCCTAAAACAACGTCAAGTGCAGACATTATAAAGAAACCTATTATTAAAAAGTACGTTGACAATCTTTCATTTCCTCTAAGATGGGTCTCTGGAATTACCTCATCACTTATTACAAATATCATAGCACCACCAGCAAATGCCATCATATATGGAAGAAGTGCTCTTGAAATAGACACTATTCCAGAACCCAAAATACCTCCAATTATCTCAACCACACCAGTTAAAAATGCCACCCAAAACGATGTTTTTATAGAATACCCGGCATTTAAAAGTGCTGCAGCAACAGCGGCTCCTTCAGGTATATTTTGCGCTCCAATTGCAAATGCTATATTAACTGCTTGATCTGAAAATGCACTCACACCAACCGCCATACCTTCAGGTAAATTGTGAATTGTAATTGCAATAACAAAAAGCCATATTTTGCTTAATCTTTTAAGTTCAGCTCCCTCATGCCCTTTTAAAAAGTGCTCATGTGGTGAGTATTTGTCCATTAAATCAACAAGTATTGCACCAAGAAAAAAACCAATCCCAAATCTTAAAAGTCCTCCCATTTCTATAGAAGGTGCAACCAAACTAAACGCACTTGCAGCAAGCATAATACCCGCTGCCATACCTAAAAGTGCATCAATAAACTTTTCACTTGCTCCTTTTCTAAATAACAAAAATGGAATTGCCCCTAAAGATGTAGCCATCCCAGCAGCAGAACTTAGTAATATTCCTTTTAAAAACAAATTCATCTTATCACACTCCTATATAGCTCTTTTTTCCTATTTAAAAAATACGCATGCGATATTCCTTCTTCTTTGTATCTAAAAAAATCTAATTTTGAAACATCTAGATCTGCATAAATAAGCTCTTCTTTTCTTCTTGCTTGAGTTATAACATTACCATCTGGCCCAACTATCCTTGAAATTCCAATAAAGTCCATTAATCCTTTCCCACTTGTTGATGATGTTACAAGAAACGCTCCATTTTCAAGAGCCCTTGCTCTAGTTGCAATTTCATAAATATTCCTTCTCTCCTTTGAAAATGCAAATGGTGCAAGTAACACTTGAACCCCGTTAAGTGCCAAAACTCTTGAGATTTCAGGAAAACCTATCTCATAGCATATCAAAATTCCAAATCTAACTCCTTGGAATTTAAAAACTAAAAACCTTTCCCCAGGTGAAAAGACATCTTTTTCCCCTCTAAATAAATGTGTTTTATCATAAAATAAAATCTCTTTTTTCTTCTTTATAACAAACACAGAATTTCTAACTTCAGAAAGTACCTTTCTTGGAACGCCACCTACAATAGCCATGTTATATTTTCTTGAAAGCTTTAAAAGCTCAGATTGTACCTCATTGAAAAAGCTTATCGAATCTTCAAGTATATTTTTATCGTAAGTATAGCCGGAAATTGAAAGTTCGGGAAATAAAATTAAACTAGCACCTATCTCTCCAGCCTTTTCAATAAAATCTATGTGCTTTTTTAAATTGTATTCAAATTTACCCGGTTTTGGACTAAATTGGGCTGCTGCTATTAACATCTGCAACCCTCCTTGCAAGTTGCTCTTGTTTTAACCAATAACCATCAAGATACCCTTGCGAAGTTAATAATCCCAGGAACTTGTAATGTTTCTTTGTAAGAACACCTGGTCCAATATTTGCAAGTGGCGTACCAGGAAGAGGCATAAAGGTATGTGCGTGCACCTTGGCCTTGTATTTATTTACAATTTTTTTGATAAATTCAAAAGTTTTTTCAATATCTTCCTCAGTTTCAAATGGAAAACCAAATATAAAATCTACTCGAGGAATAAAGTCATACTCTTTCAATAATGATAGAGCTCTTTCAATTTCTTCTAAATTATGCCCTCTTTTTATCATTTCCAATACTCTTTCACTTCCACTTTGTGCCCCAATTACTATGTACTTATTATTAACATACTTTTTTATAACCTTAAGTATTTCCTCATTGACACTCTCGGGCCTAACATCCGAAGGAAACGTTCCAAAATATATTTCTTCAACTCCAACCTTTTTCAAGTTATAAAGCAAGGTATCAACTGCTTCAGGGTTGGGAGTTACACCATTTTTGCTACCGTATCCAAATGAGTTTGGTGAAATAAACCTTGCAATTTTCCTGTTATTTTCCACACCTATCTTTGAATATTCAACTATTTGCTCTATAGGTCTATGTCTTACTAATTTTCCAGCAAGTCTTGGGGTCTGACAATATCCACAAGAAAATGGGCAGCCCCTCGTTATTTCTATAGGCATATACAAACTCTTTTCGGGACAAAACGGAGGATAATCAGAAAGTTCTACCCTTTTTGTTATCCCATCATATATTCTATTTTCTGGAAAATCACCATCTATAAATTTACGTATATTTTCTTCTCCATCCCCCGCAAATACATAATCAAACCCTAAATTCAATAATTGCTGTGGCATCGCAGTTGCATGAGGACCACCAGCAACCACCATATACCCTGACTTCTTTAATTTTTTCAACTCATCTACTACTGCTTCAAGATCAAAGCTCATAAAAGAATAGAGGACTACTGTCCCCTCTTTTTCATACGAAAAAATTTCTTCAAAGCTTCTTATATCAACAAGTTCTAAATCCTTTCTGTAAGAATAAATTGACGACACAAGCGCCGTTATACTATATCTATTATTTTGGCTGTATCTAAATAATAATCTCTTTATCTCCACAGAGCCTCATCAACCTCTTCCAATGTTTTCGATGTGACAAAAATATGTCCACTATCCATGATAATTATAGACTTAGACTCTTCACCAAAGGTCATGTTGATAATATTTCCACCAATTTTATGCATTCCCCTAATTTTTCTGGCAACAGCAGAAGAAATTGGCAATACTGCTATTATACGGTTCCTTGGAATATAAAGATTATTCGAAATTTTTACAATTTGTTCCACACTTTCACCCCTAAACATTAAATCTTATTGTAATTATATCACCATCTTCAATTATATGCTCTTTCCCAACTAATTTCATCAATCCTTTTTCCTTTACCTCTTTTTCACTACCAAGCTCTATTAAATCTTTGTATTTAATAACCTCAGCTTTAATAAATCCTCTTGCAAGGTCAGAATGTATTGCTCCAGCTGCTTCTACAGCAGTACTTCCTTTCTTTAAAGTCCATGCCCTAACTTCATCAGATCCAACTGTAAAGAATGAAATAAGACCAAGTTGGTCATATACAACCTTTGAAAGTCTTTCTATCCCTGTTTGCTCAATTCCAAGGTCCTTTAAAAACTCTGCTCTTTCTTCTTCATCAAGTTCCTGTATTTCCTTTTCCATTAATCCACATAGTTCAATATATGCAAAGTTGTATTCTTTAACAAGCTCTAATACTTCTTCTTTTGTTTCATAACTATTAGAAGAAAATTGCTCTTCATCTAGATTAAGAGCAATTATTATCGGTCTTAAAGTTACAAGAGAATAGCTGGAAATCAACT
Source organism: Thermosipho sp. (in: thermotogales) (assembly GCF_020054775.1). Lineage (NCBI taxonomy): Bacteria > Thermotogati > Thermotogota > Thermotogae > Thermotogales > Fervidobacteriaceae > Thermosipho > Thermosipho sp. (in: thermotogales). Next base: position 4,901 of record NZ_JAIHAP010000087.1, read on the forward strand.
TTCTTTGATCATCTGTTAGTTCATATCTTGAAAGAAATTCTTCGTTTTCAAGAACCTTTGCCAGTTCCTTTAAAAGCTTTAACTCATTTTCTTCGCGGTTATCAAGTTTTCTTTTTGCATTTTCAAGTCTTTCAATTCTATTTGTAATAATTTCAAGATCTCTAAATATAAACTCATCCAAAGCCAATTTTAATTGTTTAAAAGCTGTTTCACCATTTTCTGGATATGGAACACTATCATTTTTAAAAGCCCTTAAAACTAACAAAAGCGCATCGGCATTTTGGACCATATTAAATACCTGTATTCTGCTCTTTTTATCCGAAGGATCAAGAGATGGCGTATCGTAAAATTCAAGGGTTGCATAGGTTGTTTTTTTGGGGTTGTACATCTTTGACAAAATATCAACTCTTTTATCATAAACCTTTGCAACACCTTTTTGATGTATAGGTGAATATGGATCAACCTCTATTCCAGTCAAAAGAGAAAATATGGTCGTCTTTCCAACTTGTGGAAGACCAATTATTCCTATCTTCAAAACATTCCCTCCCTAAAAACTTTTTTTAACTTAAACACACTTTCTCTTACCTCATTCTTTTTTAGAAAACTTGACGTTCTCTGCGAAACGGCAATTGCTACTAATCTACCATTACAAACAAGCATAACATCTTGATCTTTTCTAAAATCATCCCTTATCTCTTTTACAAAATCCATAGTTGGTTGTACACCGTTAAATATCTTTTCAACGTAATCTTTATAAATCTCAACCTGTGGTAAATCCAAAACTTCCTCCACTCTTAAAATCCTATTTACAATTTGCTCAGAAGATAGTTCAAATGGATTAATTGAATCTTTAATAGAAAATTTTCCTACACTTTTCCTTACAAGTTCAACAGCTGTTGCCCCACAACCAAGCTTGTAACCTATATCCATACACAAACTTCTAATATATGTTCCAGGTGAAACTACTACCTCAAAAGAAAACTCCGGAGGAACTATCTTTATATTTTCTATCTCATATATTTCAACTTCAACAGGCGGAAGTGAAATAATTTTTCCTTCTCTTGCAAGTTTATATAACCTTTCACCATTATATTTTTTGGCTGAATATGCTGGTGGAACCTGTTTGTATTTTCCTTTGAAAGATAAAATTGCATCTTTTATTTCATCATTGCTTTTTTGACATACTCTTTCTTCCTTTACTTGTCCAGTGATATCAAAAGTTTCAGTAATCAATCCCAACACAGCTCTTACATAGTATCTCTTTTTTTCATTCTTTAAATACTCCAAAAGTCTTGTTGCACCTGAAATACCAATAACTAGAACACCTTCTGCAAAAGGATCAAGTGTTCCTGCATGGCCTATTTTCTTTGTTTTAAGCTTTTTTCTTAGCTCATCAATAACATCATGAGATGTTACACCTTTTGGTTTAAATGCATTCAAAAATCCTACCATCAGTAATTCTCCAAAAACCTCACATCATTTTTTATAAAATCCCTAATATCTCTTATTCCGTACTTAACCATTGCAATTCTTTCAAGGCCAAGGCCAAATGCAAAACCAGACCATTCGTTTGGATCATATCCTACGTTTTTGAAGACGTTTGGATCAACCATACCAGCTCCTAAAATTTCAAGCCACTTTCCATTAAATAGAATATCAACTTCATAGCTTGGTTCTGTAAATGGGAAAAAGCTCGGTTTTAATCTAACCTTTGCGCTATCTCCAAAAACTTTTCTTGCCATCTCTTCCAATGTATATTTTAAATGCTTTACCGTAACATTTTTATCCACATACAACACTTCCATTTGGGTAAACATCGGAAGATGTGTGGAATCATAATCTCTCCTAAAAACTCTACCTGGTGAAATAATAGCAAGTGGTGGTTTTCTTTCAAGCATTGTTCTTACCTGAACTGGCGAAGTATGGGTTCTTAGCAAAATTTTATCTGTAAAATAAAATGAATCTTGAACATCTCTTGCAGGATGCCATTCCGGTGTATTTAACGCATCAAAATTGTGCCATGTATCCTCGACTTCTGGACCTTCCACTACCTCAAACCCCATTGAAATGAATATATCTTCCAACTCTTTTTGTATTTTTGTAAGAATATGTAAATGTCCTCTATCTTTTCTTGCACCAGAAAGTGTAACATCAACTCTTAGTTTTTCATACTTTTTCTGTTTTTCGATTCTATATAACTCATTCATTCTATTATTTAAATAATCTTCCACTTCTGATTTTGCTTTATTAACAACTGCACCAAATTTTGGTCTTTCTTGTTGTGAAAGATCCTTTAACTTTTTCATCTGAGAGGTTATTAAACCTTTCTTTCCAAGATATTTAACCCTTATCAGATTTAATTGCTGAAGATCTTCTGCATTGTCTATTTCTTTTTTGGCAGTATCAACAAGTTGTTTGATCTCGTCCATCCAAACACCTCCAAATTTAACCTGTATGAAACGAAATTCAATATTAATTATAACATATATATGCTATCATTTAAACAAATAGGAG
>NZ_JAIHAP010000088.1:0-7374 GCF_020054775.1 Thermosipho sp. (in: thermotogales)
CCAATCCAAAAAAGATCAACAACATCATAAAACATCTGGAAAGAAAAGCCAATTGCAGTGGGAAGTCCCATAACTAAAATTTGTTTTAATATATTTCCCCTTGTTAGGTCTTTTGCTGGAATATTTTCACCTCCTGCAAATGATTATAACATTTAATATGATATAATTCTAAATGCTAACAAAATATATAGGAGGAAAAATATATGCATCCTATATGGTATTTAAGAATTCCTCTCGGATATTTAATTAAAAAACGATACAATCTTGAAATACTTGGAAGCTTTCCAAAACCTCCATTTTTATTAATTGCAAATCACACGCACAACTTTGATCCTTTATTTATAAGCACATTTCTAAAGAACCCTATATATTGGATAGTTGCAAAAGGTACGTTTGAAAAACCAATACTTGGTCCTCTATTTAAATCCATGAACTTTATTCCTAAACAAAAAGGAGAACCTGATGTAAGTACAATACGAAAAATACTCAAAAATCTAAAAGAAAATAAGATTGTGGGAATATTTCCCGAAGGTTCAATAACATGGGATGGAAACTTTCAGGAAATGCCACCTGGCACAGACAAACTATTAAACATAGTAAAAGTTCCAATTGTTGCTGTAAAAATAATGGGAGGATATCTAACAAAACCCAGATGGGCAAATTTTGAGTGAAAAGGTAAAATAATACTTAATGTGCAAACCTTTGACGACAGCCGTGCCCTAGATTTTATTAAACACAACGAATGGGAATGGCAAAAGGTACAAAAAATAAAATTTAAAGGTAAAAGCCTAGCAAGTGGAATTGAAAGAATTCTATGGTTTTGCCCAAAATGTCATGCTTTCAAAAGTATTAGTTCAAATGGTAATAAAGCAATTTGTAAAAACTGTAATAGTTCATTTATAGTAGATGAGTTTGGCTATATAAACAACCAAACTGTTGAAAAAATACTTAAAGAACAAGTTGAAATATTAGACAAACGTTTTAAAGAAATAAATACTATTAAAAATGTAAAAATAATTATTAGAGACAAAAAAACAAACAAATTGCACGCAATTAAAAAGGGAGACTTACTCATTTCAAATGCAGAATTATCTATAAAGGATTTATATTTAGAATTTTCTCATATTAAAGGTGTAACAACTTTCTTAAAAAAATTTACAGAATTTATTTATAATTCAAATTATGTGGTAAGGATAAAAAGTGAAAACGAAAGCCTATTATTATACCACATACTAAGGAGGTATCTACATGTTTACAGCAACGGTTAATACATTTTTCATAATTTCTATATTATATGCAATTGCTATACTTTTAAAAAGATTTATTCCCCTTTTAAGAAAAATCATCATTCCAAATTCAATTTTAGCAGGTTTTTTGGGATTTTTACTAGGTCCAAATTTGCTTAATATAGTAAAAATTGATGTAGATTTTCTTGGAAAAATCATATATCACCTTATGGCCATTGGATTTATAGCGTTAGCTCTTAGAAAAGTTGAAAAAACGGTCAAAAAGGTTATTTAGGTGCTGGGTTAATAATAGTAGGAACATACCTTTTCCAAGGTATTTTAGGAGTTTCATTAGGTTTTCTAATCAATTTATTTGACAAAGATTTTTCTCCTGCAATTGGATATCTAATACCATTGGGTTTTGGACAAGGCCCAGGACAAGCTTATTCAATAGGAATGCAATGGGAAACTCTTGGTCTCCACAGTGGAAGTTCGATAGGTCTTGCAATTGCAGCTGCCGGCTTTGGATGGGCCACAGTAGGTGGATTGGTTATACTTAACCTTTTATTAGTAAAATGGAAAAAATCGCATCAAAGAACTTTAATTGAAAAGAAGGCTATAGAAGTAAGGGACTATGAATTTTCAGATATGGATGGAATGACAATTCAAATGGTAATTATAGGAATTGTATATTTTATTACATTCATACTTTTGAAAATAATAGAAGGTGTATTATCTCCACTTGGAAATACAGGACGAACTTTTTCAACTGTTCTTTGGGGTTTCCACTTTGTTATTGGTGCAATTGTTGCAATGGTTTTTAGAAAACTATACGATAAATTGAAAGCTAAAAATATTGCAAAAGAAAACTATCTAAATAATTTTCTTTTGCAAAGAATAGCCGGTGTAGTTTTTGATTTTATGGTTACCGCTTCAATTAGTGCCGTAGTTTTAGCAAAAATCCAAAAAGAATTTTGGGGAATTTTTATACTAACATTTGCTGCAGGTATTTTAACTTATTTCTTTGTAATGATGCTGACAAAGAAAGTCTTTACAAAAAATGAAGTAGAAAACAGAATTGCATTTTTTGGTATGCTTACTGGAACAATTTCTACAGGTATGGCCCTTTTAAGAGAAGTAGACCCTGCGTTAGAATCAGGTGCATCAGAAAATTTAGTTTTTGGAAGTGGCTTTTCAATGTTAGTTGGAGTTCCTCTAATTGCTATACTTAACTTCCCTGCTTTTGCTATCTCAAATCAAAAAAATATCTTAAATCTTTACGGTTTAATTGCAATGATTTTATATGGTCTTTTATTACTAGTCATAGGAAAGCTATTTTTAAGGTCCAAAAACTAAATAAACTAAGTAAAAACAGCGACATATTTAATTTAAAAAGAATAATTTCACATAACAACCTACCATGTTTATTTACTTTATTTAACATAAGTTATATAATTTAACTGGATGTTAATTGAAAGGAGGATAAATATGAAAGCCATTTTAAAAGAAACAGCAGGTCCTGGTTTTGTAATGAAAGAAGTTCCAAAGCCAGAAAAATTAGGTCCAAGAGAAGTTTTAGTGAAAATTAGGCGTGCTTCTATATGTGGAACTGATGTCCATATATACAAATGGGATGAATGGTCTCAATCAAGAATAAATCCGCCACTAATAGTTGGTCACGAAATGGCAGGTGAAGTTGTTGCAATTGGTGATGCTGTAACTCAAGTAAAGGTTGGAGATCTAGTATCTGCAGAAACACACATTCCTTGCGAGCATTGCGTGCAATGTAAAACTGGAAGAATGCATGTATGTAAAAACCTAGAAATTTTAGGTGTTGATAGAAATGGGGTTTTTACAGAATATGCAGTCATTCCTGAAACAGTACTGTGGAGATTTTCAAAAGAAATTCCATTAGATTATGCATCTGTTATGGAACCATTCGGAAATGCAATTCATACAGCCCTTGTAACAGACCTTACAGGAAAAAAAGTTTTGATTACCGGTGCTGGACCAATAGGTTTAATGGCAATACAGGTAGCAAAGGCATCAGGCGCAAGTCTTGTTATAACCAGTGAAGTTGATCCAAATAGAATTCAAATGGCAAAGGAAAACGGTGCAGATATTGTAATTAATCCAGCAGAGCAAGATTTAGTAAAAAGTATATATACAATAACAGATGATGGAGTAGACATATTACTTGAAATGAGCGGAAATAAAAAGGCTTTAGAGGATGGATTAAAATGTGTAACGATGGGAGGAGAAGCTTCATTACTTGGAATTTTTGGTGGTAGCATCGATATCAATCTAGATTCTCTTGTCATAATGAGAGGAATCACTATTTATGGAATCACAGGAAGAAAAATGTTTGATACATGGAAGGTTGCAGATGAGCTTTTAAGAAGTAAAAAGGTTGACCTTTCAAAAGTTGTTACTCATGTTCTTCCATTTGAAGATTGGGAAAAAGGCTTTGAATTAATGTTAAACAAACAATGTGGAAAAGTTGTTTTAAATCTTGATTAGGGGGTGTAAGTATGTTTGATTACTCTATTTTTTCAAAAGAGCTTGAAAATTTAAAAGAACAAGGTCTTTATACATACATTAAAACTCTTGAGTCACCACAGGGTGCATGGTTAACAATAAATGGCAAAAAAGTACTAAATTTGTGCTCAAACAACTATTTAGGATTTGCAAACGAAGAACGTCTTAAAAAGGCAGCAATAGAAGCAATTGAAAAGTGGGGCGTTGGTCCTGGTGCAGTAAGAACCATTGCAGGTACTTTCTCCTTGCACAACGAACTTGAAAAAACTCTTGCCGAGTTTAAAAAAGTAGAAGCTACAATATTCTTACAATCAGGATTTGTTGCAAACCAAGCTGTTATTCCTGCAATTACTAATGAAGAAGATGCAATATTGTCAGATGAACTTAACCATGCAAGTATAATAGATGGAGTAAGACTTTCCAAGGCAAAAAGATACGTATGGAAGCACAGAGACGTTAAAGACCTCGAGGAAAAATTAAAAGAAGCAAAGGACGCAAGAAGAAAGCTAATTATTACCGATGGTGTATTTAGTATGGATGGAGATCTTGCTCCACTTCCAGAAATTGTTGAGCTTGCTGAAAAGTACAATGCAATGGTCATGGTAGATGATGCCCACGGTGAAGGAGTGCTTGGAAGCCACGGAAGAGGAATTGTGGATCACTTTGGACTTCATGGACGTGTTGATATAGAAATCGGAACATTATCAAAGGCATTTGGTGTACTAGGAGGATACGTAGCAGGTAAAAAGGAACTTATTGATTATCTTAAACAAAAAGCAAGACCATTCTTGTTCAGTAGTCCACTATCACCTGCCGATACAGCAGCAGCACTTGAAGCTACAAAAATCCTTCAAGAATCAGATGACAGGGTAAAAAGACTTTGGGATAATGCAAAATATTTCAAAGAAGAAATGAAAAAATTAGGATTTGACACAGGAGAAAGTGAAACACCTATAACACCAGTTATGTTGTACGATGCAAAATTATCCACTAACTTTAGTAAAGAACTTTTTGAAGAAGGAATCTTTGCACAATCAATAGGATATCCAACTGTTCCTAAAGGAAAAGCAAGAATAAGAGTAATGATAAGTGCTGTTCACACAAAAGAAGATCTTGACTTTGCACTTGAAAAATTTGAAAAAGTTGGAAAAAAATTAGGTGTTATATAAAGTAGAAAACCTCCGAAGGAAACTTCGGAGGTTTATTTTTTTATATATCCAACCATTTTTTCAACTGAATTTGTAATTATAATATCAGCAAAGTCTTTGATTACCTCTACCTCTTCTATCTTATTCACCGTCCAAAAGACAATCTTTTTTTCTATTTTCTTTAGATATTTTACCAATGAAAAAAATTTCTCTTTATCAATATATAATAAGTCAATTGGAAGATGAGCACTATATATATTATGATTTTCAAAAAGCTCTCTTATATCTTCAAAACTCAAATTTTGGTGTCTTTCGTCAAATAAAAGCCCGAATTTCTCATCTTTATACTTTTCAACACATTTTAATATAATTTCATGTTCAAATGAACTAAAGATTATATCATGTTTTTTATTTTCAATAACGTATTCTACTATTTTTTCTCCCTTTTCTTTATCCTTTATTTCTACATTTATTAATTTTTCTTTCGGCAAAACATTGAATACTTCAATAAGCTCAGGTACTGGTGCTACTTCCTTAATTTCTTTCAAAAAAGATTTTGTTACCTCTAAATCAACATTAAATACCCTTCTTAGATTAGAATCATGCGTTACAACAATTTTCTCATCCAACGTCATATATACATCAAGTTCCACACCATCTGCTCCATAATCAATTGCAGCTTTAAATGAATCAATAGTATTCTCAACATACTTTTCAGGATAACCTCTATGCCCCAAAATCTTCATCCATCTCACCTCTCAATAATAGTTGAAAAAATAAAAAAATACTGTTAAAATAACTACGTAATAAGGGGGTAAGAAAAAATTAAAACATTAATAAAAATTATCTTAACTTTAGTGTTTTCATTTATTTTTGTTTTAGTTTTAATAAATTTATACAATTATTCATTAAAAGTCGAAGGGCTAAAAATCGAAAGTTTTTCCGTTGTCGAAAACTCTAAAAAATACGGTGGAAATTTAAAAATTCCCTTTTTCTTTTTGCTTAAAAAGCCCTCGAAAATTTCTTTAGTAACAAAATTAGATAATGTACCTAAAAATTCATTTCTATATATCCCTCAGATTGATGCTTCTTATATTGAAATATATATTAATGACGTATTAATTAAAAAAATAGGGTATAAAAGCAAAATAGGACACTTTTTTTATTCACCATTTTTAATAACTTTGCCGGATGAATCTAGAGAATTAAAAATAAAAATGTCAGGAACATATGAGCTAGGTATAGACTTTCCAATATTTATAATCCAAGAAAATCAAATTCCAAAATATTGGACATTAAAAATCATAACATTTTATCTAGTAATATTTTTGATGGGAACTCTATTATCACTTTCAATTATATTACTCTTATTCTCTATTAACTCAAAAAGAAACAAAAAGAAATTATTCTTACATTTTTCATTAGCTTCTATTCTTGGATCAATATGGCTCTTTGATACACTCCCACTTCCAATTTTTGATTCATTAGAAAATTTTACTTTATTTAAAAAAATAACTTTAGTTAGTCTTTACCTATCTTTTTCATTTCTTTCAAAAGGTAGTTTTATATACTTTAACTACAATGGATTATCTGGTAAGATCTTAACTTTTCTTTATTATCTTTCATGCATTATCTTAATATTTTCACCTTCAGTCTACCACACTCACATATTCCATAACTACCTTTCTGTAATTTTTGTCCTTAATGCAGTATTTTTGATTTATCTTTTCTTCAAGTCAAATACAAAAAAATCACTTATTTTACTCTTTATTTTGTCATCATTTATTTTGACAGCAATACATGATGTAATTGTTCTAATCTTTGATATCGAAACAAAATTTTTAAGTCCTTTAGGCGTTCTTATACTATTTTTTGTATTTTCGTATATAATTATCTCAAGCTATAAAGAAACTGTAAAAGAAAAACATATATACTATAAAAAAAGTGTTTTTGATAATCTAACCAAAGCATATAATAGAAATATATTTGACTTTGAAAAATTTCATGAATCTGATCTTTTTATATACATCGATATCAACAAACTAAAAGAAATAAATGATACTCTCGGCCATAAATATGGTGATAAAATACTTAAAAAATTCTCGCAAATTGCTTTGAATAACATAAGAAAAGATGATCTACTAATCAGACTTGGTGGTGACGAATTCCTTATTGTCCTTAAAAACTGTTCTAAGAGAAAAGGAAAATTAACAATTAATAGAATACTAAATGAATTTAGAAATAGCGATGAAACTTCACCAACCTTTTCGTGGGGTATAATTCGATACAAAGATTCGCTTGAAAAAACCCTTGAATCCGGAGATCTACTTATGTACAAAATGAAAAATAAATATAAATACAGGATGTAATGCACCCCGAAAAATTGGACAGAAATTACGAAACTTTTGTAAAACTTAGATATTCTTCATATACCTCCCGCGGACTTCTGTATTTCAACGCAC
>NZ_JAIHAP010000089.1:0-7310 GCF_020054775.1 Thermosipho sp. (in: thermotogales)
TATGATATGGTCAATTGTAAAACTCTTTATGAGTCTAGTCGAGCGACCCGGTGACGGTGAAAAAAAGAAAAAAGAAGTAATAGAACTTGTAGATAGTATATTTGATTATCTACACGTAGATATAGACAGAGAAGATTTAGAACTAGTGCTTTCACCTGCAATAGATTATCTTGCAAACATTTTGTTTAAGTAAAGTTTTGAGGGGAAGGCACAGGCCTTCTCCTCTTTATTTTTGTCTGTTATGTATACATTTGTTAATTTTTATGTGTATAAGGGGGAATGTATCTTGGATATATACAAAACATACAAAGATGATGTCAAAAATATAGCTGGAAGGTATTACAAAGCATATAAATACAAAATTTTATCTTTTGAAGATTTAGAGCAAACCATATGGTATATATTAATGTGCGCGCTTTCAAAATTTGATGGTCGCGGAGATCAAAGAAATTTTGTATTGCACTTTATAAAACAAAAGCTTATATCAATCCTTAAAAACAATCGAAGGCCACCGTATTGTACAGATAGTCCATTTACATGTCTATGCTTTGACTACTTTTCTGCAGATGATGAAAATTCAAAATACTATAAAGAAATCCACGGAGAGTATGAATAAATAATGGTATAATTAAAAGTGATAAAAAAGCAAAGGGAGGAAAAAGCATGAAAAACTGCGCCCTTATAATGGCAGGGGGAAAAGGAGAAAGATTTTGGCCGTATTCAACCGATGAAAAACCTAAGCAATTTTTAAATCTTTTCAATGAAAAAACCATGATCCAGTTAACAGTTGAAAGGCTCAAAAGTATCATACCAATTGAAAATACCTTTGTTGTCACAGGACAAATCTATGTTGATTTGGTAAAAGAGCAGCTTCCAACTCTTCCTGAGGAAAATATTATAATCGAGCCTGCTGGAAGAAATACAGCACCATGTATTGCACTGTCTGCATTTTATATAAAAGAAAAACTTGGCGATGTAAATCTTGCAGTTCTTCCCGCAGATCACCTTGTAGAAGATGTAAAAAACTTTCAAAAAGCACTAACCAATGCTTTTGAATTTATAAACAAAAATAAAAACGCTATAGTAACGCTCGGTATAAAACCAGATAGACCAGAAACAGGTTATGGCTATATTAAATATCAAAGCAAAGACAATTTAAACATAAACGAATCTGTATTAAAAGTTGAACGATTTGTTGAAAAGCCAAGCCTTGAGGTTGCAAAAAAATACTTAAGTGAGGGAAATTACCTTTGGAACGCAGGAATATTTGTCTGGAATACAGGGACTATCCTTGAAAACACAAAAAAGTTTCTTCCAAATACGTATAACATCTTAGAAGAAATTTTTAAATATTCCGGAAAAGAATATTTGAAAATACTTGGGGAGTTATACCCAAAGGTAGACAAAATTTCCGTTGACTATGGAATAATGGAACATGCAAAAGATATATATGTCATTCCATCTGAATTTGGATGGGACGATGTAGGAAGCTGGACTTCCGTTGAAAGACACAGCAAAAAGGATGAAAACGGAAATGTTATAAACGAAAACACATACTATTTTGATTCAAAAGCAAATATTGTAAAAAGCAAAAAGATAACAATTTTAAACGATGTTGAAAACCTAGTCGTTATAGAAACAGACGATTACCTTATAATCTCAAGTAAAGAAAGTATTCAAAAAATAAGAGAAATAAAAAACAAAATAAGTAAAAAGTAGATTCCGGCGGCTTTGAAGTTCAAAGCCGCATTTTTTTAGTGGTATAATCTAAATGATATGGAACATATAAGTTTTAAAGAGTTATTAAACCTAAAAGGCAAAAAAATTCTTCACACAACACATGTAAAATCTGACTGTGATGGAATTGCCTCTATCTACTGGGGACTATCCATTTTTGGAGGGAGCTACTTTATACCCCCATACGAGCTTAGAAGTGCTGCAGGATTAATTGAAATGCTCAATTTAAAAAACAGTACCGACAGTATAGATGATTTTGACATAATCTTTATATACGACACAGAAAAAAGACAAGACCTTCCTTTTAAGATTAATAAACCATATGTTATATTCGACCATCACCATAAAAGAGATGGAGAGTTTGTTGAAAATGCACTTTTCTGCTATATCGAGCCTTCCAGTGCAAACGTTATTAACCTTTACAATCTTTCAATAAAAGAAAATCTACCACTCAATGATGAGATTCTTTTTTCTTTTGCTGTTGCACTATATACAGATACAGCAATGTTTAGAACTGCAAGGGAAGGTGAGTTTTTCTACTTTTCAAAGTTTTTAAAAAATAGACGTTTTGAAGATATCTTAGATGTGGTATACTACAAAGATATAGACAAAAGTTCTTTTTTAAAAACAATTAAAAAGGCAAAGTTTTACAATATAAATGGATTAAATGTATGTGTGTTAAAATTTAAAGATAACGATCAATTCTATGGTTTTGTAGATGGCCTTTTTAACATCTTAAACTTAGATGTCCTTATTGGAATTCTAAAAGAAGGTATAAAAATACATGTGAAAAAACGATATGTTCAAAAAATATACCACATGCTTTTTGTACCAATACAAAAAAAGCTAAACATAGAAAGAGTGCAAGGAATATGGATGAATTTTTTTGACTACAAAATTCTTTTAAAGGCGCTTGAAGATTACAAAGGAGGTTGAATTAGTTGCTAGTAGACTTTCACATGCACTCAACAGCATCAGATGGAACGTTTAATCCAAATGAGCTTGTAACACTAGTAAAAGAAAGAAAAATTGAATGTTTCTCACTAACTGACCATGATACTATAGATGGAGTAAAACAAATCAAAGAAAAAAACTTTATCCCAGGTGTTGAGATAAGTATTGAGCATCCTACAACTCTTCATATTCTAGGTTATGGTTTTGATATAAATAACGAAAAATTTAATAAAGTTCTTGATCAATTAAAACAATACAGATACGAAAGAAACGTAAAGATGGTTGAAAAGGCTAATGCACTTGGATTTGATATAACTCTTGAAGAGTTATTAGAAGAGGCAAACGGTACCCTAATTGGACGTCCACACTTTGCCTCGCTTTTATTGAAAAAAGGATACGTTAAAGATAGAAAAGAGGCATTTGAAAAATACCTCAAACGAGGAATGCCGCTGTATGAAGATAAAAAAAGGTTAGACCTTGAAAATGCAATTGAAATAATTACTCAGGCAGGTGGAATTGCTGTATTTGCACACCCATATCAAACAAGTGAAGATGAAGATGAAATTGAAAAGCTACTTAAAAAAATGGTTGATTTAGGACTAAAAGGTATAGAAGTATATTATTCAAAGCATACAAAAGGTATGATCGAAACATATGAAAAACTAGCTAAAAAGTACAACCTTGTAAAAACGGCAGGTTCAGATTTCCACGGTCAAAATACACCGGATATAGAACTTGGAATAGAAGTGAGAAGAGAAAATATAAAAGAATTTTTATCACTTTTTTAATTTTACCTGCCTAAAATATTGAATTTTTTAATGTTTTGTTATATAATTTTTAAAAAGAACCCTTTTAAAAGGGAGTGATTTATTTTTGAAAATCAAGGATATTTTAAGAGAATTAAATTCTTTAATTCTTAAGGTAAACTGCGATGAAGAGCTCGAATTTAATTATATCTCTTCAAATTCAAAAGATATTCAAGAAAACACCCTTTTTATTTGCAGAAAAGGGACTAGTTTTGATTCGCACAATATTGTAGATGACCTCTACAAAGAAGGTGCAAACGTTTTTGTTGTAGAAAGAGAAATAAGAAAATATCCTTACATACAAGTTGTTGATTCAAGAATTGCAGAATCAATAATTGCAAGTATGTTTTACAGCAAACCATACGAAAAACTTATCACATTTAGCGTTACAGGAACCAACGGAAAAACAACTTCAGTGCATTTGTTCCATCACATCATGCACAACTTTGGAATAAAAGGAAGTATAAGTGGCACAGTGGTAAATGATATAATGGGTGATAAATTTTATCATCCAAACACAACGCCAAGTGCCATTGAAATAATGAGAAATATGCACAAAACCCTTGAAAATGGTGGAAAATACTATGGAATGGAAGTTTCATCCCATGCTCTTTCACAGTATAGAGTGGAAAGCATACGCTACGATATTGTAGGTATAACAAACATAACAAGAGATCACCTTGATTTTCATGAAACTTTTGAAAACTACAAAAAGGCAAAATTTCATATCTTAAACCTTTTAAAACCAAATGGAATTGCAGTGGTAAATCATGAACTTTTGCAAGAGGTCAAAAACAAAAACAAAAATATAAAACTTGTTAGCTTTGGAGTAGACAGTTCATCAGATTACGTTATACATGAAATTACAACCAATTGGTCTGGTACATTCTTCAAGTTAGACACTCCATACGGTGAAAAGAAAGTTGCATCACAATTAATTGGAGAGTACAATGCATTTAATATTACATTGGTAGTAGCTGCTCTTGCTGAAATAGGCTACGATATAGATGAGGTAATTGCATCTGTTGCAACATTCCGTGGAGTTGACGGTAGATTTGAAATCATACCTGAGGCAAAGAAACTTGGAATAGAAATAGTTGTTGATTTTGCCCATACTCCCGATGCACTTGAAAAGGTAATACTCTCGCTTAGAAAACTTACAAAAGGAAGACTTATTACCGTCTTTGGAGCGGGGGGGCAATCTGATATAGGGAAAAGGCCAATGATGGGAGAAGTAGTATCAAAATACTCAGATATAAGCATTATTACAACTGATGATCCAAGGGGTGAAGATCCTTTAAAGATAATTAAAGATGTTGAGGCTGGTCTTGTTCCAGGAAGTTTAAGCCTTTCCATTGAAGACAGAAAAGAAGCTATTGATACTGCTATCACACTTGCAAACAGAGGAGATATAATATTAATTGCAGGAAGAGGGCATGAACCATATCAAGTATTTGATGAAAATCACAAAGTACCATTTAAAGATAGGGATGTTGCAATAGATATTATCTTTCAAAAAATAAATAAAGGGGAAAAGACATTCAAATGATTACATTTGAAAAGATAAACATAGAACTTCTTAAAAGATTTTTAGGAGATTCAATAAATTTAAATGTTTCCCAAAAGGGAAACAAATTTTTTTGTGATAGCAGCAAAACATGTAGCATAGTCAAAAAAGATGATGCTATAGTAATTGAGCTTGAAGAAGAAAAATATCTTATCTCAAAAAGCTCTGGAAACTACTACCTTTTAGATTATAAATCTGCCGATAATTTTCATAGGTATATTTTTAACATAGATGGTGAGAAAGCTTTATTTGTATTTAAAAAAGCACTAAATGAGGAAGAAATTCTACACCTTCTTTTGTCCATATTTTTCATAGAAAAAATACTCTAAGGAGCTGGTGACGTGTATATACTAAACTTTATAATTACAGCTATACTAATATACTACTACATAAAACTTATGAAAAAAATTAGAGTTGGCCAATATATAAGAGAAGAAGGTCCTGACCTTCATAACTACAAGAGTGGAACACCTACTGCAGCGGGTATTGTATTTATATCAACCGCAAGTATCTTTTTACTACTTGCCAAAGCACCTACTATTTTCGTACTCTCCCTTATTCTTTTTGGCTTTATTGGCTTTATAGACGACATCTCAAGTATACTTAAAAAAAATGCTCTAGGCCTTAGAGCATATCAAAAATCTCTGCTTCAGGTAATTTTTTCCTTGCTTTTAATCTCCTTTACAAATGTAAGGCCAATATTTGGTATTGAAGTTTCAAAGACTTTTTATTACATCTTTTGGACATTCGTTATAGTTGGCGCATCAAATGCGGTAAATCTAACAGATGGACTTGATGGTCTTGCAGGATGGGTTTGGATAACCTCGATGGTTCCGCTCATGGTCTTTATCAAAGACTACAGCGTGCTTATCATAATATCTTCCGTTCTTGCGTTTTTACTCTTTAACTCACGCCCTGCATCTATATTTATGGGTGATACAGGCTCACTTGCACTCGGTGCATTTCTTGCAACATATGCAATGTATTATAACATAGAAACACAACTTGTATTTTCCTCATCTATCTTTATAGTCGAAACACTTAGTGTTATAATCCAGGTATTTTCTTTTAAAGTATTCAAAAAGAGGGTATTTAAAATGTCGCCCATACATCACCACTTTGAACTTTTGGGGTGGAAAGAAGAAAAGATTGTTGGAGTCTTTTCGGCAATTAATCTCTTAATTTCTTTATCTATATTAAGATGGTGAAAATTTGAAACTACTTGTATATTTACTTATAACACTCGTGATATACTACATTTCAAAAAAGTATAATATATTGCTTGACTATCCTACAGAGAGAAAAAACCACAACAAACCTACACCTCAAGTAGGTGGAGTTATATTATTTACAATTCTCCTTTTCTTTTTCGATTATCCCTTTTTAGTGCTTTTTTCTCTCCTGCTTTTTGGAATACTAGATGACATGTTCAAGCTTTCATACAAACAAAAGTTTGTATTTGAAATAGTTATAGCTATATATATAGTGTATAGATACAAATTAACACTATTTGAAATACATAATATATTCACAGATATTTTTGCAACGCTTTGGATAGTTGCATTTTTTAACGGACTTAATATGATAGACGGGCTTAATGGCCTTTCAACCGGTGTGTCAATAATATACCTTTCGATGCTTTATCAATTTGAACTTGCACTTTCTTACCTTCCAATATACATCTTCAACTTTTTTGGAAAACTTTTCATGGGAGAAAGCGGAGTATTAATTACAGGGTTTATACTTCTTTCTTCGGCAATATCATTAGAAAATGATATGGTATACCTAACTATCTTTTTTGGGTACCCATTCTATGAAGTGGTAGCAAGCTTTATTAGAAGAGTGATTTCAAAAGAAAATCCTTTTCTTGCAGACAGAAAGCACCTTCACCATATATTTCCCCAAAAAATGGGAAATCTCTTTTTACCATTTTCCTACCTACTTACCTTTCTATTTGCAAGTCTTCCTAAAAGTTATATGAGCATACTATACTATCTATCAATCTCCATTATTCTCTTTTTAATCCACTTCAGCCTCATTAAAAAACTAAATAATTAAGTGATATAATTATCTTGAAATAGTTAAAAATTGATGAGGTGAAAATGTGAAAGGTCTGCCCATTGGTCTTCAAGACTTTTCTGATATTGTCAATAACAATATGATTTATGTTGATAAAACTAAGTTTATATATGACCTTGCTTCTTCCGGCAATAAATACTTCTTTGTCTCTAGGCCAAGAAGGTTTG
>NZ_JAIHAP010000090.1:0-7213 GCF_020054775.1 Thermosipho sp. (in: thermotogales)
TTCGACTTCAAGGTGACCAATCAGCCTCGTTCGTCGTTGATAACCATCAAAGCCGACACGCCACAGGAAAGCAAAATCCGTGCTTTCGGTTGCAATTTTCAGCTCACGGCACCCGTCGAGTTGATGAAAATCTGTTACGATTGCGGTATCGGCAGCAAAAACAGCCTGGGGTTTGGGATGGTGGAGGAAATAGGGAAAAATAATCAGAAAAAAATTAAATAGAAAAATAATAAGATATGAGTTTAGACACCGTACTTCAGATAGGCAAAATTCTCCGCAGTTCGGAAGATAGCTTGAAATATTTTAAATATGTGGAACCTTGTCCAAAAGACAAGGATGGAAATTGGCCAATATGTATTACCATTCCAGTAAAAGAAGATTTTTCTTTTGATTGGGAGGGATTAGAAATAACACCGGAAAAAGATAGGGAAAAACTTTACTACTTAAAGTATAAGACTTCGGATGCAGATAGATTAGTAAAATATATTTTCGGGGATATTTATTATGAAAGAAAAGCAAAAATAAAAAATGATAATAGTATTGATATCGAAGAAGGAGGATGCTATCGATTAGAAAATTCTTTGCATTCAAATCCTGCTTATAGACGAAGTTCCTTTTTTCGAGGAATGAATGACTACAATGATATTTTAAAATCTTACAAAGAAAATTCGCCGAGAGTTATTCAACAATTTCATGAATTAATAAAGAAAAACATACAATATATCGAGCAGATTTTAAAATATGCTCCAGCAATTTCTGAACTAATCGAAAATAAAAAGAATAACGATCTTATTCAACTATTAGAAAATGAAAAAGAATTATACACATATGCAATTAGATATGCTTTTCTCAATACCACAAAAAACAATTTAAGAAAAATAGGAATTCCTGATAAATTAGCCGAATGTAGTGAAACTCAAAAAAGAACACTCTTTGATTGTCTTAACTTTAAAATATTTATCCATTTTAAATTCCCAGGAAATTTACATTGGTATAATTTTCCCGAAGATATGAATTTATTAAATTCTAAGCTGTTTTCTGAATTTGTTGAAGAAACACCTAATGGTTTAGTTTTAAAAAAGACACTTTATAAAACACTTTGTTCTGGCGATAAAAAAAATGATATCCAATTTCCTCTTTTTGCTGAAAAAAATAAATACAAAGCAAAAGGTTTTACAATTGATACTTTGCAAGATTTATTTTACGCCATTGATTACACAAATAAAGGAAAACTAATTAATGGAACAAATATAAAACTTATTGTTTTACCTCGTGGAATAAATCTTTCAGCAAGAGATTATGAAAATTTTTTAGAAAAAAGGAATGAATCGCAACTCCTTGCAAAAAATCAAGAAAAAAATAATAATTCTTATGACCCAATTTTTGATTTTTTATCTGATGATAAAAAAAATATTACTTCATTTGATCTCATATTATGTAATAAAGGGAGTCAATTTTCTCCGGATAGAGATTTAGTAGAATTGTCAGGAATTGAAAAAAGTAAGTTGTTATTAATAAAGGAGAGAATAAGTAAAATTGCTGGTGAGATTGAATTAGAGAGAAAAGATATTATTAAAACTGACAAAGATTTATTCATTCCAAAAATTGATTATTCGTTTCGCTCTATTTTGGGCAATCCTCAATATGATGAAAAAAGTAAGAATGTTTCTTATAAAGATAGTCCTAAGTATCAATCACATCTTTTGAAAGTCTTACCATTAATTTATACAGCGAATTATTACACTGACGATTCACTATTGCCATCATTTATTCAGGTCTTAGAATATATTGTCAGGAATATCGAAAAGAATAAAATCTGGTACAATTATATTGATTTAAAATTTCATTTTAAATTTCTTTTAAAAATACAAAACAATAAAATTGATAAATTTATGGAAATCACATCATCCGAAAGTTACCAAATTGGGTTTATGCTGGGAAGCATGGCAAAAAACCTGAGTAAAGAAATTAATTCTTTTGAAAAGAATTATGTTGGGAATCTCAATAGAAGAATCGCAACCTTATCCGATTTCATTAAACTGAAAAATGAAATCGAACAAAAACTGATTATGCACAATAAAACTAAGTATACTATTCAAACATCGTATGACTTAGCTCAAAAAATAAAAGATTTTAAATCAAGGTATGATAAAGAAGAATGTGCTTTTGGTTTCATGGAGAGTTATTTTAAGCCGTAACCCAAAAAAGAAACATCAACTTCAGATGAAATAGATTCAACTATTAATCAATAAAATAAAATTTTACAATTATGGAAAATCAATTGAAAAAATCCGAAATTTTGTTTTTATACGAAACAAAGTACAACATTCCTAATGGAGATCCGTTTACAGGTGAACAGCGTTATGATGAAGAAACAAAAAAAATTCTTGTAAGTGATGTTCGAATTAAAAGATACATCAGAACCTATTTTGAAGAAAAAGAATTACCAATTTATGTAAGTGAAAAAACTGGAGCAGGTAAAACTGATTCAAAAGGTGTTTTGACATGGATTGCCCAAAACCGAAATGAAAAGAAATTCACTAATATTGGTGATATATTGAAAGAGCAAATTGATGTCCGCTTATTTGGAGGTATTTCAACTTTAAAAGACGAAGATACTGAAAAAATAAAAGTAGACGGAAAAGAATGCACAAATGGGCATGTTCAATTTACTGGTCCGGTTCAATTTGCATTATTAAATCCTTCGTTAAACGAAGTAAATCTGAGAATGCACCAAAACACAACACATTTCACTTCAAGCGCTGAAAATACTCAAGGTTCTATAGCCACCACAACCATAGTTCCATATTCTTTAGTTCAAATTCATGGCTGGTTAAATCCAAAAGTTGCAGAAAAAACTGGAATGACGGCAAATGATTTGACATTAATGTATGAAGGACTTTGGTATGGAACAAATGGAGAAGGAAGTTCTCATTCACGTAGTAAAGTTGGCCAGAACTCCGTTCTTCTTCTTGTAATAGAATATGCAAAAAACAATCAAAAAATCTATGATGTTGACCGCCTGATTGAATTAAAACCGAAAGACGACAAAAAAGGTGAACAGCTGCGTAGTATGGATGATTATGATCTTGATTTCTCAAAGTTGATTGCCATTGCAGAAACTGAAAAAGTAGAGAAGGTAAAGTTTTACACTGAAATCGATTCGATTAAGTCTAAACTAACAAGTTGTCCTAAATTTGAGGCAATTACGTTATGAAAGGATTTCAATTTATCATTGAAGGTCATTGGGGACATTTCAAAAAACCGGAAACTAATAACAATCCCTTGTCGCACGATTTGATTACCAAAACAGCGTTGATTGGTTTAATTGGAGCAGTACTAGGCATTGAACGAGAAGAGATGAAAAGGAAATTTCCTCAATTGTCGGAAGATTTGCTTTATGGTGTTCAGTTGCTTCATCCGGTAAAAAAAATCTCTTGGGGTTTTACCAGCCGGACGGCAATTAGTCCAACTTCCCAGGGTACACCAAAGTATTTTGAATTTTTGAAAGACCCCAAATTTCTGGTTTCCATTGCCCTGAAAGATGAGCGGTCAAATTCAATTTTTGAAGAGTTTAAACATTTTACAAAAGATGAGTTAGCTGTTTATCCTCCTGTTTTGGGTTGGCACAATTGCCCTGCTAACTTAAAATGGGAATCTGATGGAGAATTTTCAGAATTAAAAAATGGTGATTTTGAAACTTATGGTTTTGTTTTAGCTGAACATACTCCAAGAAATTTTTCAGGTCAATTCAGAATAGGCTTTGACAAAATGCCAACTTTTCAAAATGATGATTTTTGGAATCTTCCTGAGCGATATAAAAATGTAATTTATCCTGATTATCCATATTCCATTATTGTTCATGGAGAATATTATGAATATAATTCTGCGCAAAAAGTTGAAAAATGGTGCTTAATTTAGAAAAGCTCAAATCTCATCCAGATAAGTATTTATTAGATCATATCGAGGGGGTAAGAGAAAATACGAAGAAGCTAACCGATTCCCGTTTTGCAGAATTGGTTGCTATTTTTCATGATTTAGGAAAGATCAATCCAAATTTTCAGGATAAACTTGATACACAAAAAATCTCAAAAGGATATGCTAATCATGCTTATTTGTCTGCTTATGTTTTCTTTTGTGCATTTTGTTGTAACCGAAATAATATAAAAGCCCTAAAGCAATTTCTTGAAGTTGATGAACTTACTCAGAACGATTTAATTGCTCTGAATGTTGCTATTGCAAAACATCATGGTAATTTGCCGGATTTTACCCCTATTGATTACAATGGTATTGGAGCAAGTATTTTATCAAAGGATGAAAATTTCTCCTTGTTCGAATTTATTGAGAAAGAGCAAGATTTGCCTACTTATGATTTTGTTAATCATTTTATTCACATTGAAGATTTTCGTGAGTTGATGTTCAATCCGAAAATACAGCAAGGTTATTCTGAGAAAATTATTTTTGATGGAGATAAGAATAAATCAGCACTAGATTTCTTTATCAATTATCAAGCGGTTTTTGCGAGTGTACTTCAAGCCGATAAAGCAGATGCAGGAAAAATAGTGAACTTTATTGATGAACAGAAAAATGCTATTCAAATTTTTTCGTCTTGCTTTAATCAGAAATTAGATTCTTACTTGATAAAACTTAATCAGGATACAGACTTAAACAAATTACGTACAAAAATTAGGGAAGAAGCAGTTCAAAATATTAAAATAGGACTGAAAAAGAATGAACAAGTTTTTGAATTAACAGCACCAACCGGTTCTGGCAAAACATTAATGTTACTATCTTTGGCATCAGAAATCATGAATACCAAAGGCGCTAAAAGAATTATATATGCATTGCCATTTCTTTCCATTACAGAACAAATAGAAAATGAGGTTTTAAAAATATTCGAAGGATATGAAAACTTTATTCAACGGATAGACTCAAAATCAGAAAATAAAAGATTCGAAGAAATTCAAAAAGAATTGGATGATAACCCAACTAAAGAAAAAATATCAGAAGCTAATATTCTTGAATTTCAAGAAAATACTTTTGCTTACCCTCTCATTATTACTACTTTTGTCCGTTTTTTTGAAACATTGCTGAGTAACAAAAATGCAGAATTGTTGAAATTACCTAATTTTTCAAATTGTATTTTCCTATTGGATGAAATCCAATCGCTTCCGCCTAGATTATACGGATTTTTTGTTGCTTATTTGAGCCATTTTTGTAAAAAATTTGGAAGTTATGCAATTATTTCAACAGCAACTCAGCCTAACTATGAATTACCTAAAGAAAATTTAAAAGTTCAGAGATTTTTTAATAAATATTCAGAGCCATTTCCATTATTGCCAAGAAGCTATTTCAATGATAATCTCTTCAATCGCTATCAAATTGAATATAATGAAGATTTTATTGATTTAAATGCATTAAGGGATTGGATAATTGCTGAGAATCAATCGATTTTGGTTATATTGAATACTATTGAAGATACAAAAGATCTTTACAAATTATGCAAGGAGGAATTAAATAATGATGAAGTGATATTATTAAATACTCATTTCACACCACGAGATAGAAAACTAAAAATATATTTAGCTAAACGTAGATTGCGAGAAGACAAAAAGATTATCGTTATTTCAACACAATTAATTGAAGCAGGAGTTGACATTGATTTTCCAATCGTTTACAGAGATTTTGCTACTGTATCAAGTATTATTCAATCAGCAGGTAGATGCAATAGGAACGGGAAACTTCCAACATTAGGGAAAGTGAAAATTTTTCAATTACAAAATAAAGGTAAAATTAGATCAAGATTAATATACAGGGGGAAAGACAATGAGTTAATCCGCCTTACAAAAAATTCTTTTACAGATACAAAATATCAAGAAAAAGATCTCTTAAATGTCCAAAAAAATTTCTTTAATCTTATTCAATCTGACTTAGAATGGGGGAAGCATACTTCTATTTCAAACCATAATTTAGAATTTGATTTCTTAAAAGATATAACGGAATGCCAATATGAAAAAATAGGTAAATTTCAATTGATAGATGAAAAAGTATTTGGCGAAGAAAAACTTTATTATGTATCTAAAAATAAAAAAGACAATTCTTTTAATCGCCTCTTAAAATTAAATGATGAAGTAATGAATTTAATTCATCAAAACGCTGATATTTCATTCATTAAATTGAAAAGAAAAATTATTGAGTTACTTTTAAGAAAGATGTCTCAACAAATTATTAAGGTTAGAATTAAATCTGAGGATAAAAAACCTGATCTGGCAGATAATAGAAGTTATTTTGATTTATTTCATATATCTTCGAGTTCATATTCTTTTGAAACAGGTATTGATTTAAAAGGGAATGATTGTATAATGTAAATGTAAAATATAATTATTATGCAAATTACTCACATTCACTTCAATTCCCATGAGAATAAAATATAAACAACTAAAAATTCAGTCGTATGACTTTTCAATTTAAAATTCAATTACAAAACGTTACCAAACCGGCAGTATGGCGACAAGTGCTTGTGCCGTCTGAAATTACCTTCGACCAGTTTCATTACATCATTCAAGATGCCTTCGGATGGGAGAATGAACACATGTATGCTTTCTCCCCTTCGGGTTACGGCTCAAATCCTATGATCGAGATTAACCCAGAAAACGATGCAAATGATTTTTTTTCTTCTCCTTCGAGAAATCCAACTCAATCGATGGACGCCGCAAAAACTAAACTTTCGAGTATTTTCAAAAAAGAAGGACAGACCTATGTTTACATCTACGATTTTGGCGACGATTGGATTCACAAGATCACATTGGAAAAAATCGACGAAATCGACAACTCTTCATCGGCAACCTTGTTGAATGGCAAAGGGGCCTGTCCACCCGAAGACTGTGGCGGACCGTGGGGATATGAAGAATTGAAAGAGGCTATAACCGACAAATCGAATCCAAATCGATCGGAAATGTTAGAATGGCTGGGCTCAGATCCGGATGAAGAATGGGACCCACAAGAATATAATTTTGCCGAAGAAGCTGCAGATTTTAATCGGATGTATAAAAATATGTTGAAGAAAAAATAGCCAATACACGGTTCATTTATACTCCGCATCATGACAGGAACTCATTTCAATTATTATCAGGTTTGCAAACGAAAGCTGTGGCTGTTTGCCAACGGAATCAACATGGAGCAGACCTCCGACTTGGTGTATGACGGTAAATTG
>NZ_JAIHAP010000001.1:0-106558 GCF_020054775.1 Thermosipho sp. (in: thermotogales)
CTTCTTCCTCTTCAGTTTCTTCTTCCTCTTCAGTTTCTTCTTCCTCTTCAGTTTCTTCTTCCTCTTCAGCTTCAGTATCTTCTACATCTTCAACAGTTTCTTCATCTTCTTCGTCTTCACCTTCGAGATTTGAACCACAATACGGACAAGTCTCTAAATCAGGTATTGATTTACCACAAAGACCACATTCATACTCTAAATCTTGTTCACCTTCTTTCAAAAACTTGTCAATAGCTTCTTCCATTTGTTGTGCTGTTTTGAACTTTCCCTTAATACCCAACGCTTCAATTCCTTTAGCAAGGGTCTCTTTTGTGATTGGATTATTTTTTGGCATTAAATTTCCTCCTTTTTAATTTGCATTTTATTTATCAAAATATATTATATCATCATTTTTTTTAATTTAAACATCAAAATGCAAAATTTTTCTATTTATTGATTTTATTTGAAAATTTACTGATTATATCTCGTATTTTCCTTGAAACTATAACAGCTGCTGATTGCTTCGTTAAATATATACCTTTTTTATATAAATCTTCAGCTATATCACTTTTTCTATAACCTTTTATATAAGCATTAAAAATATCTTTTGTAATTTCATCCTCGTCTTTAAGCACATCATCAACAAGTACCTTAAACATTATTTCATCTTGAAAATCACTATCCTGTTGTATCAAATATTCTGAATATTCAATTTCACGCTTTGATTTAATATCATCTTCTTCTTCAGGTGAAAATAAATTGATTTGATTAAAACTATGATTACTCATACGTTTTATATTATATTCGTCACGAATTCTGTTTTGTAAATAAACTCCAACATTATATAATACATATTTACTTATAGTTGGATCTGGTTCCAAATATTTCTTATGTTTTTTCTTCATATGTTTTTTGTAGGCTTTTTCTGTTAAAGCCCTTATATGACATATTGGACAAATGAATTTATAATTAATAATAGAACGCCACATTTCTATGTACGCAACAGATAGTAAATCATCACAATCATATAAAGTTGTAGGACAGTTATTAATATTTTTACGAGACATACTCATAAATAATTTTCTAATTTCTCTGTCATTATATAATTCCTCAAATATTTCTTGATTCATTGTTCTTTTAAACTTAAGCATCAGTTTCGTCTTTGAATTCAATTTTCCAATTAAATCATTATTCAAGTTTCTCCTCTCCCTTAAATTTTATTAAATTATAATTTTATTACCACAATTTTTATTTTATTACAACATTACATCTAAATAAATAATTTTATGTCTTTTTTTAAAAATTTTCCCTTATGGTTAATTTTTCCACATCAATAATTATATTTAATAATATCAATTTTTTAACAAAAATTAATAAAAAATATCATGAATTATTAATTTTTATGACACAATAATTATAATATTATATTACCAAAAAAACCAAAAAGCAAAAGAAAGGAGGGATATTATGTCTGAAATAAATAGTATTATTTATAATACAAGATCAATTATTATTCAAATTACAGCAAGTTTTGTGATTTTAGTTCTAACATTTTGCGGTCTATTATTCATTGCAGGACGTGAACATATAGCTTGGAAACAAATCAGTAACACATTAAAAGGAGTAATATTAATTGGTATTGCACCAGCGTTAGCTTCATTATTTTTGATGATAGCAAAAATTAAATAAGAAGGAGGAATAAATATGAAAAAACTTATTATATTCCTCCTAATCATATTTATTTTTAATATTATAATAGTAAATACAACTTTTGCTAATGATAAACCAACAATAATTGATAGAATAAAATGGTTTCTATTTGAAGCTGGTAATAATGACAGTTATTTCGATAACCTAAACAAAAATAATGTAGAAGATGAAATTAAATCAGAAGATAAAAATAATCCAAATTTCATTGAATTTATTAAATGGTTTTTATTTGATGCAGGATCTAAAGAATCTCCAAATGAAAGTATTATAAAATCAATACTTATAGATCAATTATTAGATACACTAGTTAATAAAATAATATATACAGATACTTCATTCCTTACAAACAAAACAATAAGAACTATATACAACACAGGATTAAAAATCATATGTTCATTATTTGTAATACTTTTAACATACCTAGGATTAATAGCACTACTAGGACATCATATAGATTACATTGAATTAATATATAAATTCATAGCAATTAACGTATTATTTTTAATAATACCTAAAATAATAAATATATTAATATCATTTAACAATGTATTAACTAAATTCATAATTTCAAGTACTGTTGGAAAAATTGACGTTTTTAAAAGTATCGGTACTGGAAAAGAAAATTTATTATTCATAGTATTTATCATAATAACTACTGTATTAATAATAAGACTATTAATTTACTACTATATAAGATGGTTTGAAATAATTTTCATATATCTATTCTCACCATATGCTATGTATTTATGGTTAGGAGGAAACCAAAATATTCTTAAGATTTGTCTAAAAGAATTAATAACATTAATATTTACCCCAACAATCCATTCAATACAATTAGCAATTTATATTGCAATATCTCTAGCACCACCTAAAACATTTTCTGGACCATTCGATCAATTATTATTAATGATAGCATCAATGCTAGTAATGTTAAAGACTCCAATTTGGTTAAATAATATAGTTCATCAAATTCCAGACAGTTCAGGATTTATAAGACAACTGATCAATCTTTTGACATTCAGTAGAGAAAGAACATTATTAAGATATATCAGAAACAAATTGTAATAGGAGGTAATTAAATGGATGATAAAATGATTTTACAAATTGTACCATCTTTAGATATTGATAACAGTAATATCGAAAATTTTTGGGGAATATTTACCAAATTAAATGAACCATATATACAAAGAATTTGGGAAAATAGAAAGTTAAGACTTAAAGCTTTATTAACACCACAAAATTCAGTATCTGCAGAAATATTTGGAGATGAAAATAAAATAACATTTAATATTTGTATACCCAAAAAATATAAAGAATTTATCAAAAGTCAGATTTGGGCTATGTGGCCCAATTCTCTTATTAGAGAAGTAAACGACTATATTAATTTTGACACTGAAAAATCAGTATTTACAGAATTATATCTAAAACATCATTTTATTTATCCAATCAAAACAGATATAAAAAATCCATATACTAAACAAATATTATTTCCATTTACAAACTTAAATGAAAATGAAAAAGCAATATTACAAGTTATTATAATACCTATTGATGATAAATGGAAAATAAAAGGAAGAAAAGCATTAGATGATATAAAAAATGGAATAATACCAATTAATGCAAACAATTTCACTTTAGGTGTCATTTCAATATTTGAATTTATTCTCAATTTTGTTACAGTAATTTTAGATAAAATATTTTCAACTATCTTCAATGAAAATAAAATAAATGAAGAAACTGTCAATTATGACATAAAACCAATAAAAAGTAAATTTGATAAATTATCAAAAAAAGGATATGAAACATATATAAGAATAGGTGTTCAAAGTAATAATAAATATCAAGCAAGTGTAAAATTAGATGAATTTGTAGAAACATTAAACAACCTATCAGATGATAATGAATTTTATTCTATAAATTGCACTAATAAGATTTATAATCATATCAAAAATAGAACTGTACCTATTATAAGAATAAATGGAAATATATTAACTAATACTGAATTATCCTTTATAAGACTTCCTGAAGAAAATGATGTAAGTCTTGATAAGTTTGAAAGACTATGCATTAAAAATACGACAGTACCTAAAAAATTATATTCAGGTAAATTACCAATAGGATATCATGTGATACCGAATAAAGAAGATAGATTAGTTTATTGGGATACTGAAAATATTGATACATTAGTAAGACCGATAATTATTATGTCAGACCCTGGCGGTGGTAAAAGTGTTATGGCAGAAAATTTCTGTTTAGATGTAGCAAAATTAGATTATGGATTTTGTTTTATAGATGTGTCAGATGGAAAAGCAGCAGATAGAATAATATCTAAAATACCTAAAGAAAGAGAAAAAGATATTGTAATACTCGATTTTAATGATTTATCAAAACCTATAGGAATCGATTTTTCTGAATGTAACTCATATGACAGATTCCAATCACAATTTGTAACAAAAATGTGGACAGATTTCTTTATAAGTTTCTTCAACATTGAAAGTCATTTTATGAGTAGAAATTTACTAAGAAAAGCAAGTGCAGTCGTGTTTGACGAACCGGGAAATACACTACTTGAAGTAAAATTAATGATTGAAAATGATGAATATAGAACATATCAATTAAACAGAATAAAAAATAAAATATATATGAAACGATATATAGACTTTTGGGAAAGATTTAATGCAATGCCATTCAAAGTTAAACAAGAAACAATAAAACCAATTTTAAACAAAATTGATGCTTTAATTGATGATTCAAGAATAAGAAACATTATATGTCAGAAAAATTCAAAACTTCCAAAATTTAGACAATTAATGGATGAAAGAAAATTAGTAATAATAAAAATCGGAGAAGGAATATTTGGTTATGAATGTTCTTGTATATTAGCATCGTTACTACTAACTAAATGGTGGACTGCTGCACTTAGTAGAGAAAATATAAAGAATGAAGATGAAAGAATACCATTCTTTTTAATAATGGACGAACCACAGAATTATTTAGGGACAACTGATACTTCAAAAGAAATGTTAGCCAAAGCAAGAAAATATAGACTATGTCCAATCATGTTATTTCAAACTCCAAAACAAATAAATTCAAATGATAAAAATTTGCTAAAAACTTTAATAGACTTAAAACCTCATATAATATTCGGAAAACAATCAGAACATACATTTAAAGAATTTTCTGAAGAAATTAAACCACTTACACCTTCTGATGGTTCTCATCTTCCTCCATATCATTTTATAGCAAAAATATATTATAATAAAACTCCACTTGAACCTTTTATATTCAGGTCATTATGGAGACCAGAATTAGAAACATATGACAGAAAATTATTAGTTTATTTATTCAAAAATAGATTCGGCAAACCAGTTGATTTAGTCGAAGAAGATATTAATAACAGAGAAAGTATGAATATGTATAGTAATATTATAAAAGTTGATTTTGAAAATAAACCTATTCAAAAACTAGGAAAAGCAGCACAGTTAGGAGATGACAATGATGACTAACTTAGATACAATATTGAAAGAAAAATGGTTAACAAAAAGAGATAGACAAATAGTTACTGATTTATACTACTGTAAAATCTTGAATTCAGATCAAATAGAAAAAATATATTTCAAATATGATGATTTTGGAAGAATAAACAAATATAGTCGATTGATTGCACTTAGGAGATTAAATAAATTATGTAAAAATGATTTATTAAATAAATTCTGGTTTAGTTATAATAACAGAAGTTCGACACAACATTTTTATCTTGGACCAAATGGAATTGAATTAGTTTCAAGAGAATTGGAAATACCTAAAGCAGAACTAAAATGGATTCCAAAAGGACCACAATCATTTACATTCATTGAAAATACTATAGAAACATTGAATATAAGAGTATTTTTCCATAAACAAAATGTAAGTGTCAAAAAATTTGTAGTTGAACAAATTGGAAGAATATATTATAATAATAAATATCTTGAACCAGATGCAACTATTTATTGTGTTTTAAATAACAAAGAAAGAATATTTTTCATTGAAAGAGATAGAGGAACGATGAATTCAACCTATGTCAAAAATAAAATAAAAAATTATGAATCATGTTATTTTTCCCAGCAATGGTTAGAAAAATTTCAAGAATTTCCAATAACATTATTTGTTACGACAAATGAAAAAAGAACTAAAGAATTATTAAAAATATTTAAAGAAAATTTGAATAGCGATTTAACTTTTCTATTTACAGATTATGAAAAAGCCAAACTAAATATTACTGGAAAGATTTGGCAAAGTCCATTAAATAATAATTTATATAATTTAAAATAATAAAAATAATAATTTAGAGGGCCCTTAGACGGGCTTTTTTATTGCCTTAATATAAAATTAAATATAATAAAAATTAGCTGACATAAAGTCAGCTAAGATTTTCGTAAAATTTTTTGAGTAATACCCTAAAATATTCAATATGGTCATCAATTTTATTACAAAATTCATCTGATAATTCTTCAACTTTAATTCCTTGTTTATCAGCCTCACTTTTCATATAAAGTAAAACCATAATATCATACTTAGTCCATGAACTGTCTGTTACTTCATCTACATATCTCTTGTTTTCGGGATTATTATTTAAATCTTTATACAATTTTACTGCAGTCATTGCTGCATCAGTTAATTCTTCTAGAGTAGTTTTACTAGTAATCATTATTTAACACCCCTATTATATTTATTATGGCAAATATAATTATAACAAATTGTCTCAAATTATTAATTTATTTATATTTAGCCAACTTTTCCTTTAAACTTAAACTGGGTTTTGTAATGTTTTGCTGTGAATCTATAGATTTTTTATTATCATGAACTATATTTATAAATTCAAATGACTTACTCTTAAACTGTTGAGTTTTTACTATCTCAATTGTATTTTTAATTTTATCACGATCATTTTGGAGACTATCATCAATTTCTTTTAAAGTATTAAATGGAAATGTCATTCCAGACAAAATAACCGTTATTGAATTTTTACCAGACAAGTAATATCCTTCAAACAGATCAACAGGGTTTCCTATATTCTTTAAAATTGTTTTGTTGTCAATTAAATTAAATATTTGTTCTTCTACTTCATAAATAATTCCTGCTTTAGTTATAACTTTGTCAAATTGTATATCTGTAAAAATATTAATTTCTAATCCACTTTCAATCATTTGTTGTATAGAAACTTTATTTGGATCGTAATTTTCTGGTAAATTAACTTTTGATATTATTACA
The DNA here is from genome assembly GCF_020054775.1 of Thermosipho sp. (in: thermotogales). NCBI lineage: Bacteria > Thermotogati > Thermotogota > Thermotogae > Thermotogales > Fervidobacteriaceae > Thermosipho > Thermosipho sp. (in: thermotogales). Next base: position 6,940 of record NZ_JAIHAP010000001.1, read on the forward strand.
TTTCCTCTTTCAGACAAAATACTTATAAGATCTTTCATATCAAAATTTCCAAATTTACTAGTATTTTTAGTAACTTCAATAACATATTTAATATTTTCAATTATATTATTATTTGTAAATTCAATTACATTTTTTCTGCTCAATCTCGTAAAATTAGATGTTTTAGCATTATCAATAAAAAATACAGAAGCTAAATTTCTTATTTCTGTCAATTCCTCCATACATTTCAACGTATTTAAATATACTGAAAGTCCCTCATTTTCAAATGGTAAAACAACAATTGAACCCCATCTTTTATGAGGCATTATATCAGACATTAAATCAATTATCATTGGACCAATACCAGAACCTGTACCGCCACCAGAAGAAAATACTACATATATTATTTCAACATCATTATCATTATAATTATTACATATCCATCCAGCAATATTATCAAAATCTTCTTTCACTTTTTCAATTGCTACTGATCTATCTTTGCCAGCACCATATCCGTTTAGATATAATTTTGATTTTACATACTTTAAACATTGTAAATCTTCTTTGCATAAATTAATTGCTCCAGTTAAAAATCCATGTCTTTCAGCTACATCACATATATTTCCTCCACATTGTCCAATCCCAAGAAATGCAACTTTTCCCATTATAACACCTCCTCATTAAGTATTTTTAGTATTTCGATTCCGTTTTCAGTTATATGATATCTGTGAACCTTACCCCATAAAGATCTCTCAACAAAACAACAAGATTCAAGTCTCATTAAACTATTGACAGTTCTAGCTAAAGTTAATTCTGCTAATTGTTGAATTGTTTCTCGACTTAAACTACACTGATTATTAAATGCATTTTTTTCATTCAAAGCAATTAAAACTAAAATATCGTCTCGTCGTAAATTTGTTTTAATTTCTTTTAAACAATTTTTACAAAACACCAATACACCCCCTTGCACATACATTAACCTTTTTATAAATATAATATTAAAACATTGAACATTTAATAACCTCGATTTTTATCTAATACATCCTTAAAAACTTGATTAATAATATTAGTAGTAGTACCATAAGGATCTACTATATATCCTGATAATCTATTAGATATTTGATCAATTAACTTATTTTTAGTCTCATTCACAATTTCATCACGTATAATATAAGCCATATTTTTTAACTTCTTTTTAAATTCTTCATCCTGAAAAGCATTTGTTATTTCTTGTTCTAATTTACTAAGAAATATTCTCTTAGCTATTTCTTCAACTTGTGTATTTCTATTCCAATAATCAATACTTTCATTCGAAATGCGATATAAAACACTTTCAGCGCGTTTCTTTAATTCTTCTTCTGATACTTTAGAAACAACTATTTTAGCAATCTCAGCACAAATAGCCATATCAATATTTTCCATATAAATTACCTCCTTATTCTATAATCTACAATAATTTTAGGTTTTAAAGTCTCATTAATTTTCCTACAATTAATAAAAGCCTTTCTTATATCAACAGGACTTGCACTTGCAGGATCTTCCCCTTCAGGTAAATCTACAACATAAATTTCTTTTTTATATTTCAAATTTTTAAAATATTGCTCTAATACTTCACCACCTGAATCAGCATCAGGTACTACAAAAATCCTTTTGAAATTAGAAACTATATCATATTTATACTTAGTAACTTGATTTCCTAAATTTGCAAGCGTATTTTTATAACCTAATGATTCTAATCTAAGTTTATCAAAAGGACCTTCGCAAACTATACAATAATCAAGATTATAATCTAAATCATCATAACCAAACATTATTCTAGATATAGGAGAACCTGAAGGATATACAACTTTTTGTTTACCTTTGTAACTTCTAAAAATTATCCTTCCACAAAATGAAACAATTATATTATCCATTGTTATCGGAAATATAACTCTATTTACAAACATCCGATACTTCTTATTTTTTGGAATTTTACTACAATACATAACTTTATGTTTTAAAGCTACTTCAAAAGATATTTTTCGATATTTTAAATAATCCCAATATGGTTTTGATTTTAAATCATCTAAAGTCATTATTTCAAATTCATCAGGTATTTCAATTTGTTTAAAACCTTCAAAATCATCTTCATTATCATAAGTCTCTAGCCTTTCATCAATTGTAAATTGGTATAATAAATCTTCATTCACAGAACTTATTTTAAATAATGCTTTTGCAAATTCTATGGCTTCATCAGTATCAATTTCTTTTACAAACTTTATTAAATTTATCCAATCACCTGCTGTCCCACAACCAAAACATTTATATTTACCGAACTTTGTAGAATTTTTATCATTATTTATTGACCACGAAGGAGTTTTCTCATCGTGAAATGGACAACAAGCCCATAATTCATCTCCCTTTTCTTTATAATCGATTCCAAGTTTTTTTAAAAGTAACCTAAAATCTATCCTTCTTTTTATTATATCGTATTTTATTTCTCGAATTAACTGATTTTCCATTAAAATACATCTCCTAGCGGAACATAATCAGTTAGTTCTTTACTTATTGTAGCTATATTTGGATAAAATTCATAAAAATAAGATTTGTTTCTTACACCAAGTCTTTGTTTAGCTATTATTACTTCTAATACATCTTGCCCTAATTCAGGTTTATAATAAAATTCTCGATGTAATAATAAAATCAAGTCAGCAACTTCCTCATATGAACCTGAGTTTTTTAACATTTCTAATGTAGGTCTTTTTTCTTTTGACTTGGGATCAAATCTTCTGATTTGTGCTAAAAGACAAATATGTGTATTTGATTCTTTAGCAATAGACTGTATCTGTTTCAACTGATTTGATAAGATTTTAGGTTCAAAACTAATATCTGAAATTTTTTCAAATAGATCAATTATACATACAGCATAATTTGAATTATTTAAAATCGTCCTTAAATCATTAAGTTTTATTGAAGTATCATCTATAAAATGTAAATATTCATCATCCAGCAATTCAGTTACTTCTTTTTGAATAAGTATCTTCTGATCTCGTGTTAAATCTTTTGTATTTTTAATTATATCATTTAACGGAATTTTTGTTCTTTTTGAAACAACTAAATCTATAAAACTTTCCTTACCCATTTCTAATGGTAAAACTAATGTTGGTACTTTAAACTTTCTTAAGTTATCACAAATATTTGCTGCAAATGTTGATTTTCCCATTGAAGGCCTTGCAGCTATTACTGATACCTTTTTTCTTGCAAAACCTTCAGTTAAATCATCATCAATTGAAAAACCTATTCCTACAAACCTTGATTCTTCTTGTCTTTCAGCTAATACTTTAAAATATTCTTTCTTAAGTTCTTTCCCTTTCGAAATATTCGAAGTTATAAAAACATCTTTTAATTCTTTCTGAATACCATCAACAATATTAAATAATTTATTTGCATCAATACTTGGATCTTCTAAAGCGTCATTTAATTGTTTAACTTTATCTTTTTTTAAGTTTATTTTCTTCGAATCAAGTTTAAGTCTTTGTATATGAAAATCAATATTTTGATTATCAGCAAATACTTCTTCAAGATCATTTAGATATTTGAACCCACCAAAATCTTCTTCATTTGATAATATCTTAAACGTATCATGATTATAATCTAGTCCTCTCGAAACCATTTCTGAGAGGACTCGAAAAATAATTTTATGACGTTTACCAATAAATAGATTTTCGTTTAATTCTCTGCAACAACGTTTACGTATAGCAACATTTTTTATCATTTGAGAAAGTATTATCTGTTCGTTTTCAACATCAAATATTACTGTCTCTTTTTTCTTCGTCCCTTCTTTAGTCACAATATCACGCCCTAATCATATTTCATAAACATTTTCAATATATTCATATGCCTCCTTTATCCACTTAAAATCTTCTTTAGTTAAAAATTGTCTCCATTTACCACAACTTTTTGATTCTGGACAATGTTTCAACCAATAACATTTAGGTTGCATACTTTTAGCAATTATCGGTGAAACTTTAGAAACTTCGTCGCGAATCTTAGATAATAATTCTCTTATTTCCCATTGAGCTTTACTACATAATCTTTCAGAAGCAAAATCAATCAAACATCTGCCATTCATATTAGCTCTTATAACAGTTGTTGCTGCATTTTCAATTACATATCTTGCATCTTCAGCCGGAATACCTATCTCTAACAACTTTTTGTAACTTTCCTCAGACTTTTTATGTGAATCATTAAATATTTTTAATGCCTCTTCATTTGAAGATATTGTATGAGGTATTACAACATCATATCCTTCTTCAAATTTAACATGTCTTTGAGATTGCTGTGCATAACTAATACCAACTCTTTTTCTTACGAATTGATGACTACATGATCTTGAAATACCAGTAATTAAGAAGTCGAAATCAGCAAACTCAAGTACTGAAAAATGTCTAGATTTTAAACAATGTTCTATAATTTTATCATTTGGTTTTGAGTTATAACATACTGCAGCTGCAGAATTTACAGTTTCCTCAGGATTAAACGTATAATTAATTAACTTCACGTACAAAAATATCAACTCCATTACTTTTCTTTCTTAATTTTGACATCCCCAATATAATTTGTGATTATTGTTATGTCGTCAAAAGTTAAACCTAACTCTTCCATTTTAGAATATACTCTAGCATAATATTTTGCTTGTTCAGTGTCATCAGCAACTATTTTCGTATCAATAATAATCTTTCCGTTTTTGTCAACTGCAATAACATTATAAAGATGACTAAAACCACATTTAGTTTTATTATTTGTATCTGCTACAGTATATAAATTTGCACTTAAACTAGAACAACTTGAATTTTGTGATACATCTACAGATGGAACATGTAAAAGATTCATAATAAACCCTCCCAAAAAATATCATCAGCTTTAATTATATCAACTTACGAACATTTTTAAACTGTAAGAAAATTGCAACCTATACATATACTATATCACCTCATCGACTTACCACGAAATTCAATTACTTCACAATTACCTCTTATTATATCATAAATCGGAATTGACAAAACTTTTGATATCAACTTAAATGGAACTTGAATTGTATAAAACGTTGGAAGAACATTCAAATCACGATAGCGAATAATATCATCAAGATAAATTAATTCATTTCCTTTGCCTGTCTCCCCAAATTTTGTTAAATCGTCTATCCATAAACCAGATAAATCTTTGATTGAATTTCTGATATTTAAATCATCTTCATTTAATCCTTGTCTATTTGCTAAATCATATAAACGACTAGCTTGTATGAAATAAAATTTATTTGCTGCATTATTAAGTTCAAAATTATGTCTGTCGAAAATTTTTATTATTTCTTTAGCTAAAATTGTCATAAGCATTGTTTTTCCAACTCCAACTGGACCACAAATTGCTAATCCTCTTCCACATTCTAAATTAACATCTAAATTGTTCATATAATTTTTAAATCTTTTAAAACAAATAGTATTATGTTGCCTAATTTCTGTAGTGTCACCAATAATTTTAAAATCATCTAACGTAGATTTAATAAATTTCTTTGGCAAATTATAAACTGAGTATTTTTTAATTTCACTATCACTTAATGTTTTTTTAGTCCTCATCAATTTCACCACCATAATATTCTTCCCAAGCTTCATCAGTAGAAAAATCATTATCCATTTCAGATCTTTTAAAAACTTTTTTACCTTTCAAATAATCTTTATAAACTTTAAACAAAAATAACTTTTTATTAAACAAATACCAAAAACCAAATGATGTATAAAACGAATTAGGTTGTGTTGCAAATTTAAAACCAAATTGTATATATTTTTTAAACTGTTTTTTATCTCCGTTAAAATATGTCTTTAAAAAATATGCAATTCTATAAATCTCAACTTTTACACTACTTGCTGAAGTTATATTTGAATATACTACATCTTCCTCATTAAAATATTTTTTGTAGTTGTATAAATACCAACCAAAAAAGTCAGTAGCTGTCCACTTTTCGATATCTTTATTTTTCCACTTTTCAAAAGTACTTGTTTTTCGTTTAGAATTTTTTTTAGCTTCTAAAGTTTCTTTTCTAAGTCTTTTAGTATCCATTTCACCATCCTCTACATTTTTTATTATATCTAAAGCACTTAGTTTTTTTGATTTTCTTATCTTCTTTACTTTTCTAACTCCGTTCATATATTAACCTCCAATATTAGCGATTATAATTTTATCAAAAAATTTAAACTTGTTAACAACAATATACTTACGATACTTTAAAAAAAAATTTTAACGCGAATTTATATAATCATTAGAAAAAAATTTGAATAAAATATTTTTGTCGTCAACTACCTAAATTTGCCTCTGAAGCGTTAAAAAAGTGACTTTTGTTGATATAATTAAATTTGAGAGTTTTGGAGGGCTGTGTTATATATATTTAATATATTATAGAGTATAAAGAAGCTTAATATCTCTATATTATATAATATTTACTTCCGCAGAAGCATAGAAAGTTTTGTAGATTATTGAAGATACTTGAAGAATTTCAGAGGCTTTAGAAAGGTAAAAGCTTCATTTAAGAAGCTTTTTATTTTTTATAAATTGATGTGTATATTTATACAATCAATTTATAAATTCGACATTTTCTTTTCCAAAATACTTAATAATCAGTTTATCATGTTTTGGATACATTTTGTAATCCCAAAAATAATATACAATAGCATCTTTTTTGTCTGGATGTTTTCTTTTAAATCTTCCAATTTGTTGTATAATTTTTACTTTGTTACTTGCTGACGGAGTAATTATAAATCCTCTATCCAACCTTGGAATATTTATTCCTTCTGCAGAGGCTTGATTTATTCCGATAATACAATGCAATTTTCCTTCATTGATTTCTTTTTTAGCTAATTCACCTTCTTTTTCATATTCTTTCCCTCCTATCAAAAGCTTTGTATCTATTCCTTTATTAGTCAACCATCTTTTAAAATTATGAGCGTGAATTAGTCTGTCTGTAAGAAGCATACAGAAATGACCTTGATCTATTTCTGGTTTTAAATACTTATAAATAAGTGAATTTCTTTCTATATTCATTGCTAATTTTTTAGACAATACAATTGGATTTACTTGTAATTCTTCTCTTTCATCATTAAAAACTCTATATTCAAATTCTGTTTTAACAACTTTGATTTTTACTTGATGTATCCTATTAACTTCTTTCAAATTTTCATCAGTAATTCTATAAACAACATCTCCAAATACATCCCACATTAAAAACTCTTTTTTGTCTTTTCTATAATCAGTACCAGTACATCCGAACCGATATTTAGCAGGCATATTGTCTATTGAATTAAGAAATGTAGTAGAAGGAGCATGATGACATTCATCTAACATTATACAACCAAATTCATTTTTGATTTTATCAATTTTTTTGTGAATACTTTGAACTAAACCAACTGTAATTGGTTTAATTATAAATTTTCCTCCGCCTATTATTCCGATTTCACTTTTAGGTATGTTAAATGCTTCACTTAAAAAGTTTATCCATTGATTAAGTAATTTAGTAGTATGAAGTATAATCAGAGTCTTTTGCTGAATTTTCTCAATTATTAAAGACATAATAACAGTTTTACCACCTGCAGTTGGAGTCACTAAAACACCTTGTTGTTTAATAACTGCATTTAAAATCTGTTTTTTTTGGAATTTATCAGGTTCTAATAATTTTCCTTCAATTTTCATTTGAAATTTAAGAGGCTTTTCAAGTGGTTTTTCAATTCTTTTATCATCAATAGAATATTCTATGTTATTTTCTTTTAAAATATTTACTAATTTTCTTATCCCACCTCTTGGTAATGTTACTTCATTTTTTTTGACATATATTGTAGATATAACTTCTGGAATTCCTCTTACATTAAATCCCATATTTCTTTTAATAAAATATTCTGGATTTTTATGAAGGAATTGTTCACGTATAAATTTAAAAACTTCATGATCGATTTCATCTTTTTTAAATCTTAGTCTATTATCGATAGAAATTTTTATCATAAATACCACCTCTTTCGTTTATAATTATATCACAAATTCGATAAAAATAAAAACCGAGAAACATTCTCGATCTGAGATGTTTCTCGGTTTTTGTATATAGTTGAGGTGGTGTGCATGTTATATAACCCTGTCTAGAGCTTCTAGTTAGGCTCTATTTTAATTTTTTATCCATTTTAATAATAAAAATATATACCTTAAATTTGAAGGTCTATAGAGTAAATTTAGATTTTAAATTTTATTTGTGTTTTTTCTAGGATATTCAGTTTTAACTTCTTTTACTGTTGTTTCAAGTAAATCTTCAAAATATTTATCTAAATTATCATATACTAATTGCAATGAATTTTTTACATGAGGTTTAATTCTAGATTTTAAAGTAACTAAAGCATTATTTTTTAACATTATCTTATCTTCTTCTGTTAACTTACCATCTGAAGATGCCTTCAATAAATCACTAACAACAGTCTGTTCAAGTCCCATAACTACATCATAAGCTGCATTTTCTGTAATTTGAATTGCTTCTTGTATTTTTTCATTTTGATATTTTTGTTTCATATAAGATGCAAAATATCCAAGAAGCACAGTTAACAAGGTACTTATTAAAGTTCCAACAATAGGCATTACTGACTGAATTAATAACTGTTGAATAGGAGTTAATTCCACTTTCAAACACCTCTTTTATTTTGATTTTATTTAATTAAAATTTTGTAGAAATAAACCAAGTAATTAAAGATGACAATACAATCAATAATATATTAATTGGAAGTGAATCTTTCCAACTATATTGTGCATGTTCTTTTAAAGAATCTTCATTTTTACTAACATCTTTTTGTATATTTTCTGTTTCAACATCTTTTTTAACTTGATTTAATTTAATTTCAATAACTTCATTTTTAAGGGCTTCAAATTTATTAGTAATATCGTTTTTCATATCTTCTATCTTATCATAGATATTTTCTATGTTTTTAGCAATTTTGTCTAAACTGCCATTAGTTCTTCGTCTTTCTTCAATTAACATTTCTCTTGCTTCTTTAAAACCATCTTCAACTGTTTTTTCTAATCTTGAATAATTATTTTTTAAGACTTCAACATCAGTTATTAATGATTGTTCTCTTTCTGGATCCATGAGGCATTACCTCACTTTCAGTAAATTATTTATTTAGCATTTTGTATCTATATAACATAGTTACAATTTCTTCTCTTGTAGGTATTCTTTTAGGTCCTATTCCATCAATAATTCCGTCTTCAATTCCCCATTTCCAAGCTTCTAAAGCCCAAGAACTGACGTCTTGAAAAGTATTTTCATCTATATACTTGATTTTAAGATATTCACATATTCCTTTAGTTATAGAACATGCTAATTTGTCTCTAAATTCGTCTGAACTTAATAATTTTTCTTCAATGGGATTAGTTATAAATGCTGTCTCTACAAGAATTGCAGGCATTAAAGTATATTTAATTACGTAAAAATTAGCAGTTTTTACTCCTCTATTTTTTAACCCAGTAGCTTTTACTAAATTTTCTTGAACTGATTTTGCTAATTTTTCAGCTTCACCACCAAGTTTCCAACAATAAGTTTCTATTCCATTTGCATTACTTTCGACATTTCCATTACAATGTATACTTACGAAAAAGTCTGCTTTTGCCGTATTTGCGATACTTACTCTTTTTGCTAAATTTTCTCTTTCATCTGTAGGAAAATGAGGGTCGTCTTCAACTCTTGTATAATCAATTTTGACTCCACAAACAGATAATTTGCGTCCTAACTTTAATGCTATTGATAAATTTACATCTTTTTCTTTTAGACCCTGGGGGCCAATAGCCCCAGGATCTACACCACCATGTCCTGCATCTATTATAATAAACATTTTATACACCTCATTCAAGATATTCAACTATGATGTCTTTCTCGCCCTCAATTACATGAATTCTACGTCTTTTAGTCGCAGGAAGTATTGCTTCAGCTTCTATCTTTCTTTTTTCATTATACCACCAATTTATTTGCTCAGCATTTTCTGCCTCAAACAAACCTCTAAACGGTATTACAAAATGACCAGGAGGAATTATTAGTGGAGCTATGTTTGCTTCAATCACTCTTCTTTGCATATCTGTTATAGCCCACACCTCTTGAATTCCACGGTAATCATATGGCATATAGCATAATCCATTTTTACCCCATTCTTTGCCCCAAGAGTTTAAGATTATTAAATACACTTTGTTATTTTTAGTAAAAAATCCAACACAGGTAAGAGAGTGATACCCTCTAATACTACCCTTAGTACTTGAAGTAAGAAATCCGTCTTTACCTACTTCATCAAAGTCTTTATATACTGCTATACAAACATTAATTGCACCACATTTCATTATAGCTGTTCTTATTTCATCAGCGTCTTTCCAATTAACTGCTACATAAGAAAGTTTTTTGTAATTTTGTGCTTTCTTCAAAAGCCTGTCTTTATTTTTATAAACAGCTTCATAACATTCAGTAAAAGAACCAATGACAGGTAAATCTTCATATTCGGGAACACCATCTTTACAAAGTTGCGCCCATGCCTCTCGAGGCTCCATACCTTCTCCTAGATACATACCTGAAGTTCTATTGCCGTAAATCCAACCAGGAGATACCCTTCTAAATTTAGATGTCTCTAAGTATTCTTGTTGTTCAGTAATTGATGCACCTGTAAATGCAACACACATAGAAGTATACCCTTGATCATATACAGGTATATCTTCCTCATTTTGATATGGAGGGACTAAATAATAATCTGGAAATGTTTTTTCAATATCAGTAAATTGATTAAGTCTATAATCACGATAATCAGGTCGTGACGGAATAACTCCAAGTGGACGTTGAATATTCAATTTCATAACCTCCTTAAATTTAAAATTAATTTTCTATTGCTTTTTTATTTCATCCTTTTCGTCTTGTGTCAATGTAGGATATTCAGCTAGGATTTCCTCAACAGTCCGACCTTCTTCTGCCACACGATATTGAATTACTCTTACGAAAATATTTTTCTCCCATGCAGGCATCATTGAACTGCACCCCCAAGAATAGCAGCAATAGCCATTTCTAAATCCATTATACGCTGTTGAAGTTCCTCTTTGTGTATACGCTCTTGTTTTTCTTGTTCAGTTTTCTCAAAATAATAAATATCACCGTCTTTTCGTATTTCAGGCATAAAATTACCTCCTTATAACCAATATAAACAGTATCTTTTGATAATTGGTGAGCTTTGCCCAGAAGCATTTAATAATATTTTTAAAATAATTCTATTATCAGTAGTATCAAAAGTAACATTGTATTTACTTTCTGTATAAAAACTGTCGAATGTATCTTGCTGACTTGATTCAAGAGTAGCCGTTTTAAATGTAGTTCCACCATTATTTGAAACTTGAGGAGTAATACTACTTCCGCTTGGTGTATAATAAGTTATATAAAGAACTGCTTTGCTCACAGTAGTATCTAGCGTTTTTTGTACCGTTTGTAAAACAGAACTACTTGGTGTAGCAGTTAAAACTCTAAACTCAGCTAAATACCCAGAGCTTCCTTTATTAATAAAAAATTTGAATTTAACATATCTACTTGTTACTGCATAATCCCAAGTCGTCGATTTCCAACTATAAGTACTATCAAATCTAAAACCATGAATACAACTACCAACAAGCCATAAAGAATTGTTCGGTGATAATGATATATCAGTAATACCTGATGATGTATATGTCCCATATGTTTTTATTCCTTGTAAACACTTTAAACTACCTAAATCTGCTGTTATTATCGCATAACCACTATATCCTGAACTATATGAATTACCAATAGTTGTGCTTGTATTATTATCAATAATATTAGAAACATTTCTAGCAACTATAGCATCATTATAGTTTGTTATAAGAGTCACACTTGAAGGAATTAATTCAGTTGAACCACTTGAAGGGCATACTACAAGTTTATCTGTTGTATTTATTACTGCAGTTGTGCTTGAAGAATTTATATTATTTGTATTTATAAATCCATCAAACAACATTCCTTTAAAATTACTAACATTTATACTTGAAATATATCCAGAATAATACAATTCTAACCTTGTCCTATAAGAATCATAGATTTCACGAGATAAGTTATTTTCAAGTATAGTTATCTTTTCAATTACATCTTCCCCTCTAACATAGTCTGCATCCAACCCACTATTTACACCATCTACAGTTTTAATTTTAGCTAAAATATCAGATGCTGTATATGTTGAAGTTGATACTGCCCCTATTTCAGTTGCTGTTGGAAATACACTTTGTAATATAAAATTAGTACCATTATACCTCAGTGTATATATATTACTAGCTTTCAAATCTCCTACACTTACATCATTACCATTTGGTTTCTTAATCGGTTTTGCCCCCAAACCATTAACATTTAACGTACTTGCCCCAGTGTTGTCAACATTTATTTTTACTGCAACGCAAAGACCTTCAACTAATGAAGTTGGTGCTGGATTTAAAGTTACAGTATAAGCATTTGCTGAACCTGTTGCTGCAGCATATGTGATTGAACCTATGTTAGCAGATGTAAGATTCCCTGTATGAAATGCTACATTACCACCTATAGTCGTGCCAGATTTCAGTTGAGCCATTTACTTAATCACCTCTCTATGCTAATGTTTGGTTTTCTCTTAATAAAGTAGATGTTAATCTGTAATTAGAATCATAATTTAAAGCACTCCCCTCAATAAATTCTTTAACTTGGATATTACCATTTGACATCAATTTTATAATATTTTCTTCTAATTCAATTAATTCTCCTGCAATATCTAATGAGTTGTCACTATTAATTCTAATAATTTTTGTTTCAGCCATATTTATCACCCTTAAGCTATATATGAAATATCAATACTGTTTGATGTTGAGTTGTAAGTAAATTTGAAATGAGAAGTTATTAAAAAATCTCCGTTAATTTGTAAATTTCCATTAATAGTATCTCCAGATTTATTAACAGCATTTAATTGAGTTAAAGTTACATTATGAGGATTATTTGTATTATTTATATGGTTATTAACTGTAACTAAATTTACATCTGGATTAAATTGCCAACTTGTTTTACCAGTAATTGTTTTTATTCTATTAGCTAACCACGATAGTAATGTTGTAAGATTTGAAGTATCAGCTGTAGGATATAAAGTATCATTTATAGTTCTATTACCAATTTTACTATCTATAACAGAATTGTCTGGATGGTCTAATGTAGATGCATTCTTATGATTATTTACTAAAATATCTGCACCAGTCTGAGCTGCAGTAACATTATGTGGGTTGTTAGTATTATTGATATGATTATTAAGATCTGTAGTAGTTGCATGTCCAGTATGTGGTGAAGAAGCATCAATATGTTGTTTCACTGTAGCTAAATTTACATCTGGAACTGTTCTCCAATTTGTTTTACCAGTAATTGACTTTATCATATATGCTAACCAAGAAAATAACGATGTTATTGTTCCTGAATCAGCAGTTGGTGAACTTGTATCAGTTATTAAACGTGCTCCAATTTTTGAATCTGTTACAGAATTGTCTGGATGATCTAAAGTTGTTGCATTTTTATGATTATTTACTAAAATATCGGCACCTACTTGAGCTGCAGTAACATTATGAGGATTGTTTGTATTGTTTATATGGTTATAAACATTAACTAAATTTGTATCTGGACTTGTTTTCCAATCAGTTTTACCTGTTATAGTTTTAATTCTATTTGCTAAATTTGAAAGTAAAATTAATAATTTATTTGTATTACTACTAGGTACTAAAGTATCATCAACTGTTCTATTACCAATTTTGTTGTCAGTTACAGATCCATCTAAATGATCTAAAATGGCTGCATTTTTATGAGTATTAATTAAGTTCTCAGCTCCAGTTTGAGTTGCTGTTACACCATGAGGATTATTTGTATTATTAATATGATTATATACTGCAGCTAAATTTACATCTGGATTAGTTCTCCAATTAGATTTACCTGTAGTAGTTTTTATCATATAAGCTAAATTTGATAAAAGAGTTTGAAGTTGTGCTGTATCAGAAGTTGGTTGTATTGTATCTGTAATTGTTCTACTACCTATTTTAGAATCAGTCACTGATCCGTCAGGATGATCTATTGGATTTGAATATTTATGACTAGAATATGAAGTAAAAACTTCACGTAAATCAATAATATCAGTACTATTTATAGTACTAACATTAGCTTTTCTATTTATTTGTGCTAATGTTACATAAATATGATCTTGTGGAGCAGTTGGTACTGTTCCTCCTTCAATTATTTTTATATCTTTTCTAAGTTTAAGTCTTTGACTTGTTTCAATAGGTAGATTAGGATGTTTAATACTCGTATCTTGCGTACTATCTATAAATTCTTGCCATATATCAAGATAAACATAATCAGTTCTGTCAGCTGTAGGAGTAGTTAATGTTATGCCTAATTCACTTGCCAATTTATCAGATCTATTAAAACAAAACAATCCGTTAATTAATGCTTTACCTGATTTAACTGTAAAGTCGTTAGAAAGTCCAGTTCCAACAACTTTAAATCCATCTGCATCAAATACGTTAATACCAACAATAAATTGAACGGACATTTTTAATAAATATCGTAATATGTCTTGCAGCTCATTATAATCGTAATCTACAAAAGGTCTACCTTGTTCTTGAATAACTTTTATATAATCTTTAGTCTCATCAAAAGAGTCTCTAGAAATATCAGGTATTCCCATTTTAAATCACTCCTTAATATACGATGATATCAAAATTTACACCTAATGGAGAATTTTCTTCTAGTACATCATTTAAAATCGAAATAATATTATCAACTTGACTTTGACTTAAACCTTGGGGTTTTCTGAAATAAATTGTAAATGACTGTGTTAAATTAAACCTACTTGTATCTTTAAAATCATAACAGTAAAAGAGTGGATCTTCTGGAGTTCCAATCAACAAAAAATTATCTGTTTCAAAATCAGGACATCTTGAATTACTAAATGATACTTGTCCATCAATAAATCTAGGTGAAAATAATAATTTACTAGATCCTTCAATAACACCTGTATTATCTGGATATCCAGAGTAAAATTTCACAAGTCTGTCTAGACCTTCTCTAGAACCACTCCATTTATAAAAATATGTTATGTTAGAAACTATATTTCTTTGAATATCTAATGGAAGTCTTGAATCTAATTTCCATCCCATTTGATTTGCAATATTATTTAGTATTTCTAACGGCATTTTATTAATATCAAATAGTAATTCAAGACTTTTAGTCTGCCCATGTATATATTCTAAGATTTTAGCTAAAACTTTTATAAATTTTTTCATGTCACCGTTATCATTATTTTTGATTACATCAGGTTGAATATTCCATAGTATATTTTCATAATCAATTAATTCTGTTACTGGAACATATTGCTGAGTTAGTGAACTTGTATAAAAGACATTATTATATTTTGTTAATACTGAATAATAATAAATAATATTACTTGATATGTCTAAATCATCAATTATCTCTACTTCATTACTATAACCGTAATCATTAAAATTCAATTGTTTGATTAATAATGATTCAGTATCAATTAAATTATTATTGGCATTTTCGTATTTATCTGTTCTTCTATAAATATATATACTATCATAATATTCATTTGGAGTTGTAAACTTTATCTTAACTTTTAATTCTCCTGGTAATTGATCTATAAATAAATTATCAACTAGTTTAGCCACTTATACCACCACTCAGTACTATATTATATATTCCAGGTTTCAATAATTCTTGTTCTAAAACTTTTGTAATATTACCAAGATATTTATTTGTATAGAATAACCAATAATCTCCATCAGAACTTATACCACCATTTGAAGTAATTGTAAATCTTATTTCATTTCCCAAACTTGTAAATTGTGTTCCTATAGAACCAGTTCCTTTATTAATATAACTTGATGTTGTTTCATCATAAAATTCAACTTTAAAATCAGTTGAATTCAACATTGTAACTTTCCATTCTCCAACTAAATTATTATCTTTTAATACTTCTACAGAATCAAAAGTGTGAAGAGGATTAGCACTTTGAGTTTTAGGATAAACAATTGGAGAAGTTGTAAATTTTGTTATTTCAAGACTATCAATTTCATCTAAATCTAAAATTGATTTATATACAACTCCTAATTTTTCTCCTTCTCCAAAATCTTTTGTTTCCATAGATAAGAGTTTATTTAACACTGTTGTTATTGCTGATTGTGCTATACTTTGTAAATATTGAGAATTTACTTCAGCATATATATCTACATTAACTGGTAAAAAGTAAGGATCGTATACATTTATAATAAATGTTATGATTTTTCTATCATTTAAATAATATTTAACTGCATTTTTTAATTCTTCAGTAGGAATTCCATTATTATCTTTAGAAGCAATTCTAACATCAATTATTCCAGCACTTCCAGCAGTTGCTTGTGCCCGTTTAACACCATTGACATTGAGACATAATGATTTAAAATCAGATTTAGTTACAGCTTTTTCTGTATTTTTAAAAAATATAGGAGCATTTATTTTAGCTTCTTCTATAGTTTCTCTTTCAGTACCTCCAATTGCAGGAGTTAAATTCATTATCGATATTATATTGGGTAAATTCCCTCTGTTTTCAGTAACAGTACCAATTCCTACATTTGTATTTTCACCACCGCCTATTCTATAAGTACAATAAATTTCACTTCCAATTGGAGGTATTCTTCCAATTTTTCCATTTCCAAAAATTATATAAGATCTATCAATTTCATCGACTTCAGTAATAAATATATTTTCGTTACCTCTTCCTGCAAATGTATCAACTTCAGTCCAAGTCTTTAATATATTATTTTCATTAACATAAACTGTATATGAACCATCTATAACTTTTCTATTTTCTAATACAAATCTTTGGTTTGCTTTACCATTACTAATACCAATGTTTTCTAGTGATATTGTAATACCTTGAGTAGCTGAAACAATTCCTTCTGTTTGACCTGTAGGTATTATTAAATCACTATCTGTTTCAAATTGAATAAATTCACCGTCACTATTAATTGCTTTTGTACTAACAGGATAACCAGCTGGAATTATATAATCTTGTATTTGTGGTTCGATTGTAAACTTTATTTGTTCTATTGTTGACGGTTTTGCAGAATGCATTCTATATCCTAAAGTTTTACAAAGTAATATTGCATATTTACGTAAAGTAACTGTCGGAAGACATAATTGTTGAATCATTTTGTCTTTATAAAATGATTCAATATCTCCAAGCATAGATAAAAATTTTCCAAATACATTTCCTAAATTATTTTTATTATATTTTGACCAGTTAGGAAATTCTGAAGAAATTAATTCATTAAACATTTCATAAAAAGAATCAAAATCTTGTGAAAGATAATTAATTTGTGGCATCTTCAACCCTCCTTTAATACAATATTTCTAAACTATAATTTAATACTTTTTCTTCGTTTGTTGATTTAATTTCATAAATAATTTCAATATTATATATTTTGTTGTTGTTATCAAAACTTCCTATACAACTTTTAAATCTTACAAAATCTGATGCAAATTCATTTATAGCTTCTTCAATGTATAAACTACTCATAGTATCTAAAATATTTTTATCAGTTTCAAATAAAAGTAAATGAAGTTTACTACATAAATTTGGATCTCCTAAAATTTCATTTTCTCTTATTGAGAATATAAAAGTTAATAATGAATTTATTGCTTCTTCAATATTACTTGTTGTATTTAAAACTCCGATATTGTTTATTGTAAATGGCCATAAAATTGTATCAGACAAATTTAGCACCCCCTAAGACTGTGTTTGACACTCTGAAATAAACACAATATATAAAATATATTTGGGTTAAAATAACTCACTATAATTTAATTTAAGAAATAAAAATACCCTTCATATATTAATTCTATTATTGTATCTATATTTATTTAAATTATTGTTGATATAGTTGATCTATGTCTATCTACAGAATCAGTTTTACTACCATCTTCATAAAGAATTTTTGAACCCTTACCAAAACAACAATAAGTATGTCTATAATTAGTAGTTACAATTTCTGACCAAAGTTTACTACCTAACTGAACCATAGCATTAGTTAAATTAGTATTTGTCCCTATAGCATCATAAGAAGTTAAAGACCAGTATTTATCTGTTATCGATAATGTTAATAAATCATTTGCTAAATTAGTTCTAGCTAAATCGTCTCCATAAACGTCATAAGTAGTTCCTGAAATATAACTCATGTTACTATCAAAAGTATCTAATCTTAAACCTCTTCCTGTAGTATTTACTATATCTACCCCATCAACTCTAACTACTCTATTTCCACCTACATCTAAACCTGAAGTATCTGGAAACGCTGTTCCGAGTAGAAAGATTTTATGCAATATTTTGTCTTCATAAACTTCATTACAATAAAATCTGTCAGATTTTATACCTATTTCTTCATTATTACTATCATTTTCTTCAGAATCTAATGAAACAGGAAGAATTTCTATGTCGTTTACAAACACTCGGGTTCCTATACTATCAGTACTTTGATACCCAAATCCTATTTTCATTTGACGCATACAGTCATAAGTATTACTATCAGTGCCTGTTTGAGTAATATCTGCAGCTGTTATAGTATATATAAATTCAAATTGTTGCCACTCATCAGTATCAAAAGCTGAAATAGATGTTCCTGCTGGAGAATATAAACCAACTCCCATAGAAGTCCATCCAACAGAATAAGCGAAATAAACCTCCATATTATTAGGAGTACTATGACCTCTATACTTAAATCTAAGTTTCCACGTCCCAGGCTTTTTAACACTGTTTGGTAAATTGACTACTATTCCTCCCCAAGTAGTATTACCACAATCAGGATATATAAGATTAGCAGGTCGGTAAATAAAGTATGAATAAGAATGTCCCGGAACATTACTACATTTAGAAGTATAAACCTTTATGTTAGTTTGTTCATATTTTGACCAGTAGCTGTCAATAACTCCTGTAAAATCAATGTATGTTGGTAAATCTCTTTTTAAATAATCTTGCTTTTCTTTTAAGAGACAGGTGTGTAAATCTCCATTACTCCTTAAACTAAAAGATTTAGCACTAGCAAGTTTTAAAATCTCTTCCTCAGATAAAGCTCTGTCATATATACTTAAATCTTTTACTTTCCAACAGAAATCATAATATAATTCTAATTTACTAGGAGAGAAATTAACAACTTCAGGTTTTGTATGCTCTATACTACTTTTAACATAACCATAATCAGTAAAGAAATACTTAGTCCAAGTACTACCACTTTTAGTAAGTGCAAACCAAAATTCTTTTCCACCAGTCATTATGGTATTAACACTATGCCAATGCCATGGATAACCTTCCGTACTCGTATTGAATTCATCAAATCCAATCCAAGGATTACTATAAGTATAAGTCCCTGTTGCATGATAATCGGATTGCCAAATCTTTTTACCTGTATTTTTATCATATAAATACCACATATATTTATTATATGCTGAAGTGTAGTAAGTTGCCCATAAAAAATCTGGAATAAATCTATAAAATATAGTAAAATCTGAACCTAAATTTAAAGGTAGATCTAATAGCCCATTTCCACTTCTAATTCCTTTGCAATAAGAAGTGTTAAATATATTTTTCTCAAAATGTGGAAAAGCTATTTCAACAGTAATACCATTGAAATTACCCATTGATAATCCAAAACCGCCAGTACCATTTACTGCTTCAGTAACAGCTCCTGATGTAAAGGTTAAATATTGCCACTCTCCTGCCATAAAATTTACTGTCTTTACACAAGTAGGGGCTACATTATGCTGACCTCCACTACTTGAATTAACGTAAAAAGTAATTGTTTTCGTTACAGTCTGATCAACTCTCATGTAACAACTAAAAGATAAAACATCTCCTACAGCATAAGAATATGGATAATAATCAAAAATATAAGTACTAATTGAACCTGGTATACCTTTAAAAACTTTACCCCATACAGGATCATCATATTGTGTGCATAAGTTAGGCCAATAAGAAGCACTATTCCAATGACTCCATTTAGACCAATCTTGAGAAGCTCCTCCGCCAACAGTTTCTAATAAATTTTCAGTTGCTATTTCTATTGCTACCCCTTCGGCTGTCTTAGTTGTATAACTATCTAACACTGGATGTATTACATCTTCAATACCCATTAATAACTCTTGTATTGTAGCTATATTTCCATCATCTATTTCAAATCTTGGTCTACACCAGAAATGTTTTTCAGTTGTTGTAGTAGAATAGTATAAATAAGTTCTATGACCACCAACTGTAGCATCTGGAGCCCATTTAAAATCAGTTAAACTATAAGATGTAATTTTAGTTCCATCAAGTCTATAAATTCCAGTTCTAGGATCTGTGCTCCCAGTATAATCATAAGGGTGGATATATGCCACAAATAACAACCAATTATTTGCCAATTCAGGACATTGACTAATAGCAGGATAACCAAAATACGGATTTGAATTTTTAGCACCATCACTTAAATTGCAAACTGTATTACCCTGACATCCGAAATAAGTTCTGCCATTTCCTACATCTTCTCTCCTAATCCATACACTTAATCTATATCTTTTAGTTTTGTCTATTGGAATATTAGTAACATTCCAACCACCATCAGCATTACTAGTAGCATCATTTTGTAATGATGCCCAAATTACATCGGGAACTCCCCAAGGATTTTCTTTAATTATTATCTGATTTTCAGAAGCTGCGCCATTACAAATAAAATTACCTTGAGAACCACTAGTACCTACTTTCCATACAGAAGTATCTAGTAAATTAGACTTTCGTGATATTCCAACAACAGTATTATCAAAAGGATAATGGTAAACTAACCCATTAAGAATTACTGGAAGTCTTTCGTTAATTTCTTTATTTAATAGAAAATCTTTATTTTTGATTCTAGCTTTTACAGCCATACAGTCTCACCCTATACATAAACAAAATCAAGACTATCTTCTGAAGAATTATAAGTTAATTTATATTTACTTTTAACAAGTATATCTCCATTAACGTCAAGTGTAGATGAAGGTGCTGAAGCTTTTCCCAATGCTAATCCAGTAGAATTCATAAAATGATATATAGTAGAACCTACACCTAATCTAATATCGTTTGCTCCATAAATTGCATCTAAGTTATAAATATTACCTTTTATAACACTTCCACCTGCTTCTCCTAAATATAAATTTTCACAACGAACATTGTTAGGAGTTATCACATTACCACTTACATTTAAATCGCCAGTCATAGTATCTCCAGATTTAAGAACAAAGTCAGTTGAAGGATGACCATTAAGTTTTTCAGAATTATCTACAACACCATCATTGTTAGTATCGTATACTGATTTAAGCATATCACCTGTTCCAATACTAACAACAATATCATCAACATATTTTTTAGTAGCAGGATGGTATAAATCAGTAGGTGTATATGCTATAGTATTATTTTTAGTTAAAACATTTGAAACATCTGCTTTAGTATCTAATGAGGTTTGTAAATTCGTCACATCACTTATTAAATGAGTGTGAGCAAAATCAGTAATATTTGATTTCGTATGGTTGTGACTATTGTCAACTACAGTAGTATTTATTGTTATATTTGATGAACCATCAAAAGAAGCTGAACCAGTCACACCACCGGTTAAAGATACAATCCTTGATGTTTGTAATTTAGTTGCTGTAGAAGCGTTTCCATTTAAGGTAGCGGTAATTGTACCTGCACTAAAATTACCAGATGTATCTCTTTTAACTATTGTGTTTGCTGTATTTGAAGAAGTAGCATCTGAGATTTCTGAACTTGTATGAGTGTGTGTAGAAGGCGTGTAAGAAGATGGTTTGTTTATGACATTATTCCAATCAACATTAGCATCAATTTCTCCTTTTGTTCCGCTAAATACTTCTGAAGTATTAGTAGCGTCTGGTATAAATATAAACTTACCAGTAGAATCATCAAATCCAAAAAACCCTTTTTTAGCTACTGAACCATTATGCCATCTAAATTCTATACCTCTATCTTTATTATCGTCGATTACTGGATCTGTATCTCCACCCAAAGTTAAAATAGGATCATCTACTGTAACTGTATTACTATTTACTGTAAATGTAGTTCCATTTACAATAAGATCTCCAGTTACAGAAAGGTTTCCTCCGACTTGAAAATTCCCTGTAGTTGAAGAATGATTATGACTATCATCTGCTACAGTAGTATTTATAGTTATATTTGAACTACCATCAAATGAAGCTGACCCAGAAACATCTCCACTCAAAGTTACAGTTCTAGCTGTTTGCAATTTAGATGCTGTAGCAGCATTACCAGTAAAATTACCTGAATTATCAATTGATGTTTTAGTTGTATTATTAACTTTAAAATCTACAATATTCCCAATTCCGGTAGTATTTACTGTATTTACTGTCGAACTTGTTAGAGTATTATCAGTATTTTGTAAATGTTTCTTAGATACAGCATCAGCTAAATTAGCTTCTGTCTGTGTATAAGTATCTAATAATGATTTATTTGAATGAGTATGTCTTGCAGAAGTATTAGCAACTACATCAACATTACCACTTACTGCAGAATCAAAATTAATTATATCTGTAGTTTGATGGCTGTGACTAAAATCAGTAATATCTGATTTTGTATGTGAATGTGAAAAATCAGTAATATTTGATTTTGTATGATTATGACTATTGTCATTAATAGAAACTACACCATTTGAATCAACTGATATATCTCCACCTGATTTTATTCCACCAATTATTGTAGGTGATGCAATTGGTATAGAACTTAACTTTGAATTCCAATTATCCTTCTCAGATTGTGATACAAACATATTGTTTGTATCAGTAGTTATCATATTAGCTGGATGACTTTCTGGATGAGTATAAACGTTAATTTCAACTCCATCAACTTTAATATTTCCATTAATTAGTGAATCTTCTACTATTGAACCAGCTTTTATTGTATTCCAAGTTTCTTTTTCAGTGTCAGTTACAAACCTGTGTTCTGGATCTTGTACAATTCCATTAGGGTCTAATCCGTCACTTTTAATTATAACTGATTTCCCAGTATTTATATTTCTAACTTCAACATTTCCTGTATCGTCGTCTATTGTTAAAACAACTTTTTTTGTTTTTAAAACTTTGATATACGGTTTACCTTGTGTTTCAGAAGGAAGTTCTGACACTCCATTAGGTTTTGCAAACCAAAATCCTGTCCATATTGGATTAGATATTAATCCATATTGAAATTCTATCCAAACTCCGCTTCCAACTTCTGGTGTAAAAAATTGACCTATATTATTAGACCCTCCATAAGGAACACAAGGTAACGCCCAAGGTGATAATTCGTTACCGTAAAAAAAAGGCTGTCTAACCCTAATTCTACCTCTCTTTTCAGGGTCATTAATATCAGCAACAATTGCTTGATATTTCCCCCAATATCTTGCATCTTGATTAGGCGTTAATATACTTTCAAAATCTGGCACATTAATCACCTGCCTTCATAATGCATTTTTTGTTCTATTTCTTTTCCAGTAAAACCATCTACAATAATTGAAAACTTATCTTTAATAGTATTAAATAATGAGCTATAATTGTTATTTTTATTATCTACATTTTGTATATTACTACTACCACTACCGAGTGAAGTTTTAGTTGGTCTTAAAAGACTAGCATTAACTCTATAACCATTACTATCGATTCTATGACTTATTGATTTTATAAACCACTTACCACTAAATTTTTTACCTACATTTAAAATGTTAATATTTACTCCATTTGTCAATCCAGGGAGACCTAATGTCGATAAAGATGCTTCAATTAATATCTCATTTCCTTGAATTCCTGTACCAGTACTACTAGTTCCAGTTCCAATATTTAACAGCTTTGAAGTATTAGGAAGAACTTTCTGCATTAATTTTTCTCCTTGCTCTGTTATGAATTTTTCTACACCTGTAATACCATCAATTACCCATGTTCCAGCTTTATTTATTTGACTTTGTATATTATCACTCAATCCTAATTTTTGTCCAATATCGCTTACAAATGCTCTGAAAATATCTTTAGAATCTGGATCAATTCCTTCTATTACTGAACCTTCAGCTAAACTTTGAGTCTTATAAGAAGGATCAAAACTAATAATAAGACCATTATCTTGATTTTTATAAATTAGAGTTAATACTGGAGCTTTATTCCAAAGTTCACTAGGAACATAGTTTGCTGGAGGTGTTGAACTACTTCCAGTAGAACTTGTAGCTCCTAAAACAGAGCCAGGATAAGCAGATGATCTATTTGTTCTAATTCTTCCAGTACCACCATAAGGATTATAAACAGAAGAAGAAGTTTTAGTTGAACTTGTTTTTATACCTCGTATTGTATTCTTTGGTTTTTTACCTGAACCTTTATAACCATAAATTGTAAATGTTTCTAAACCTTCATAATCTTTTATAGTAAAATCACCATCATAATCATATAAATTAGCATATCCATAAACTATTGATAAAGTTTTACCATCTTTAATTAGTGGATTGTCGCTGACAAATTGGTCTGAATTTTCAAATGAAATTGTTATCATATCTTGTTTTTCTTCAGCATATTCAATTTCTATTGAAATTATTCTTTGATTAAGTTCATTTGAAATTTGAGCTCCATTTAAAGTCAAATATACATAGGGTGTTAAAACTTGTTCATAACTTGTAATCATAATATTTCTGTCACCACCCTATATAAACTCGGTATATAAATTATTCTTCCAATTTCAATTTCTTCAAAGAAAAACATAATATTATTATATTCAGCAATAATCCACCATAATTTATCATCATTTAAATATTTTTTAGCAAGTAAATCGAGTCTATCACCTTGACTCCAAATATGTTCTATATCATCGTCACTTTTCCTTATTTTTAAAGGATCAGTTCCTCCAATATAATATATATCATTTTCTTTAATAACAACACACCAGCTGTATCTTGACTTGTTTAAAGCCATTACATATCACCTCACCATATCGAAAGACCAAGATTTTTTAATAGCTTCTTTTATTGTAACTTCTAATGACATTAATTTTATTCTACCGTCTGGAAAATGGTCTTCTATTTTTCTGTTTGCATCTGTTATAACTCCTAAAAGTGAAATAGCATTTGGCCATATAAATACAACTTTGTGAGGTGCATTTTGAATAGAAATATTAGATCTCACTGGATAAGTTCTTGCTCTTATCCAGTGAGCGATATACATAGCATTTTTATTATACATAGCATTTAATTGTATTGTAAAATTTACTGATCTTTCTCCACTTGCAACATATTGATAAACTGGATGAGAAATTCCTGGTATAACAATTTCAGTATAATTAACTGATCTTCGATCTTCCCATTCTGGAGGATTATACTGGAATATAATTTTTTCAGATGTATTCCAATCAACTAAATATGCTTTTATAATTTTTGTGTTTCCAGTATACATTAAAATTCACCTCCTATTTTATTTGGGAATGTTATCATATACTCTTCTTCTATTTTGATTATCGACGCGATTTGCAATCGCTTGTGCAACTGTTTTACCATCAAGTTGTACATAAACAACATTTTCACTTCTCATTTGATTTGCTACATTTATATAACGTTGCATATCCTGCAATTGCTGCAATAGATTATCATTTTGTCCAGCTGCATATGGTGCGATAAAATTAATAGGTTCTTCAGTTGGTAATTTAACTCTTTGTCTATTTGTTGTTGGAATTGGAGATGCTCCAGTACCATTTGGTCCACCATAAAATTCACTTCTAGTGTCTAATCCTAAGAATTTTGCAACTGCTTCTAATGCTTTTATAATAGGATCAACTATATGATCTTTAATATATTTTCCAATTTCTATAATTTTTTGTATAAGTGGACTTTTAATTATTCCTTCTTTAAATTCGTTAAATTTTTGCACTACTTTATCCCAGTTTTTCCACAATAAATATACTGCCAAACCTAATGCTATAACAGCTAATGTTATTAACAATACAGGACCAAGAGAAAGTGCCATCGCAATAAATCCAGCAACAGCTTGTCCTAAAGCTATACCTAAATTTACTAATGAAGTTACGGCAGCCATAATTGTTCTTCCAGCAAAAATCGCAAGTTTTACAATTGCAATTCCTATCCATTTTACTAACTGTATAAAATCTTTAATTATAGTTTTTCCTATTTCAAAAGAAAATTTAGCTAAACTTACTATACTTCTCCATATCCACATTCCAAATTGTTTGAATACTGGAATCATAGCTTTTAAAAATACTTTTGCAAAGTTGAATACTGCTTTTATTAAATCTACAAATGCTTTATATAAGTCAATTACAAACCTTTCGATAGCTCTAATTATTCTTTCACTTGCATCAAAAAATCTTACAGTAAATTTCCACAAATTTGAAAACGGAGTAATTAACCATTTTAAAACTTGTTTAGAAAAGTTTTTTAATTTTTGCACGTTAGCAGACTGTATAATATTTTTAATTAAAGTACTTATACCTTTCTGTATTCCAAATTGTTGTATGAATTTTGCAGAGTCTTGAATTCTTTTTGTTGTATTTTGCATAAGTTTTACAATATTAGAAGGTATTGTGAAGATATACCCTATAAAGTTTTGCCAAAAACTTTTTCTTATAGTTTGAGCTGGAACTTTTGTTTTTGTACTCATTTTCTTCATTTGTTCTGCAATTTCAGGGAAGAAATCTTGCAAGTCATATTTTTTAACATGATGATATATTAATGCTTTCATAGAACGTCTTGTAGCTTGTGACATAGTTCTATTTTGCATTTCATCTAACGCCCATAAAACTTCTTTATAAGCTTTTTTAGCTTCTCCTGTTAATTTTTTAATCTTTATTGGAGTTAATACATTAGTTAATATTTTTTGCCAATTTAATCTTTGTGCAGCAAAGAAATTTTGAACTGTTTTAATTGAATTAAAAATCCAACCTATACTTTTAAATGCTACTAAAGGTCCTAATATACTACCAAGTACTTTTCCAAAAAGTCTAAATTTTTCTACATCAGATTCAGTTACTGATTCTCCTAAAAATCCAAATGCGCGACCAGCTAACATAATTAAACTGATTATAGGTTTAAATATTGTATAAATAATATCTATCATTGGAGTAACTATTGCTTTTATTATTTCGAATGTATTTTCTATACTAGTAACAAAATTTGTTAAAAATATTTTAATTCTTACATAACCCATAAATAAATGTTTTACAAAATCCCATAATCCTAAAGATTCTAACATAGATTTGAGTTCAGCACTTATATAGCCATATCTTAAATTATTTAATGAAGTTACTAACTGCCATAAACCTCTTATAACCATAACTGTATTATATGCAAATTGTTTCATTCTATTACCTATTGAATCTAGTATATCTCTAATTCCAGCAAAATTTGATTTATATGCTAAATATAATGCAGAAATTGCTAATATTATAGGTGTAAATGTAGTGAATAACAATTTCATTCCTTGTATCATTTGAAAAGTTCTTTGTATTGCCAAATACATAGTACTACTCATCAATTTTTGAATTCCAATTACAGTCCATATAACACCAGCTAAAAATAGTAAAGCACCTGTTAATGTAACTATAGAAAACGTTAATTTAACTATTGTAGGATTAGTTTTTATGAAATTTTGTGCTAATATCATAAAGCTACTTGCAAAATCTATGACAGCTTTTGCTGGACCCTGTATAGCTTCTGTAATCAATTCAAAGAAATTATGAACTCTTTGTTGAAGAATTTGTAATCTTTCTCCTATACCTTGGTCAATAATATATGCCATTCTTTCAGCAACTGTCATTCCTTGCATCATGCCATTTCTTACTATTTCTTGCATTTCTCTTAATTGATCTGTTCTATTCCATAATAACTGTAATACTGAAAAAGCTTCTCTTGAACCAAATGCTTTTCGTAGAGCATATATATTTTTGACTTGTGCACCACTTGATATTTCTATTGCTTTCATAGCATCTTCAATAGTTTCATATTTAGTAATATCAAAACCTTCTGGTATTTTAACAAAATCTTTTTTAATTCTATCGACTAAATCTGCAATATTTAATAAATGACCTTCAGCATCAGTAATAGGATAATTAAATTCTTGAGCAGCTTCAATAGCACCTTGTACAAATGCTCTTAATCTCGTTCCAGCCCTACTACCAGGCATTGTCTGTTGTAAAAGTCCTAATGCTGCTAATTGTTCTTCCATATTGTATAATACTGCAGAAGCGTCAGCATTTAAATCATTGAATGCTAAAACCATTTGATGACCTTCAGTTTTAAATGCTCTAACAGCTTCAGTTAAACCACCAGCAAACATATTCATGAATTGTTCATCAGACATATCTCTATACAGATCTTTGAATATACCATGAGCAGTAGCAAAAAGATTTGCCATTTCTTCAGTATCAGCTCTTGTAGCTTTAGCAACTATTGTTGCATTTGCAGCAAACTTTGCAACTTCTTCATCACTTAACCAATACATTCCTGATCTAATCCAATATGCTGCTTCCATAAAATTAGCTCTCGTAATACCAGCATATTTGTTTGATATTTCTAACGATTTATCTAAAAGTAAATTTATATCAGTTAAACCTTGAGCTACAACTTGATATAATTTACTTTGCGTTTCAAATGACGAAGCTAAAATTCCGAAAGGCGCTAATAATGCTACAGTACCAGTAGCCATCATATCCATACCTTCTCTAGCTTGGTACATGGCTACAATAAATCTGTAAGAAAATTGTCTTGCTGTTTCATCTAAACCAAGCAATGCCCGCTGTATTCTTCCAGCGGGCATTGAAGCATAATCTCTCATTGTTAATATTAGTCCTAATCCTAATGCGTTTAACATTTTATATTTAATTCACCTCCTCTATCTTCTACTATGTCTAGCTGCAGATTCAATTGCATTTTTTTCTCGTTTCTTTTCTTCTGCTAATCTATTTAAAAACCAATCAATATCATCTACTGACATATTCATAAAATCATTTAGTGTTATCGTTATTAATCCACCGTAACTTGCAAAAAATATTTCTTCCATTATCTCTTCTTTAGACTTTTGGGAAAGAAAAAATTTGAGTCAATAGGTAGTTCACTTTCAAATTCAGCTTCACATTCAGGACATTCAAGGTTAATTGTAGTTTCTATTCCACAATCACATTCATCTACATATTCACGAAATGCATAAATATCATCTGCATCAAGATTTTCAAAAAAATCTTCGTCTACCATTGGCTCTCCTTCAATACTATCTGTTCTTAACATTAATAATGAAGTAATAAGTTTATCAGATTTTTTCTTTAGTATTTCTTGCATCATTTTTTCGTGTTTACCTTTAAGTAAGTGAAAAGTTACTTCTTTTCCACAATTGGGTAATCTAAATTTAAGATTTTCAGTTGGTCTTCCATTTAAATATTTTACATCTAAGTCTTTTAAATTAAACCAGTATTGACTTGTAGTATCGCAATAAGGACATTTTACTCTAAAATCAAATTTACTTCCAAATGTAACAATTCTTATTGCAACCATTGCAAAATATTTATCACCTATTAACCATTCATTTAAATCAGATTCTTGGGCATAAGGTATACATTCTTTTATAACTTCATCAAAAACTGTTCCTTCTTTTACTAATTTTCGATTAGCAAGAGCATTTTGTGCTTTACCAGTCATTTTTTTTACTTCAGATTCAAAACCAGAAGGAAATTTAACAAGTTTACCGATTTGAATATCTAACATACTTTAACCTCCATTTTATTTTATGTTTGAAATTTATTAATAAGGGCCTTCCAACGTGGGTTAAATAGAAGGCCCTTCTAATATGTGTATAATGTTATGGAAGAACAGGTTCAAATCCATCATTAACTATTTCTAGTGTTTCAATATTTTTTTCATTTCCATCTCCAGACCAGTCAGAGTGTTTGTAAGCTCTTGGCCAAGCTCCATAAACTCTCCATTTCTTTAATACTTTTCCAGATCTGTCTTGTTGTTCTATAATAATATTCTTTTTTAATTTACTCATGTCGGCTTCACCTTGTCCTGTTTGAACATCATAACATTTTTTGTACCAGTTATACATATCTAAATTGTCTGTTTCTCCACGCTCTAATGTTATATTATTGTTGCTTACTTTACCAGGAGATTTATGTGCAATTAAATTAGCACCCTCCCAATGTTCAATTACTTCAACTTCAGATTCAAGACCAGATGCACTTGAAAAACCAGCTTTTACAAAACCATCAATCCTTACAAGGAATGCATAATTGTCATAATAATTAGCAGCATATGCTTCTCGAGCCATATTTATTTTACCCTCCTTTTTAAATGTAGACGATGCTAGACTGTGTCTAAGCATCGTCTACTATTTTTTTAATATAAAAATATTTAACTCGAAGTACCACTGTATAGAGACAGTCTTACTTTAATTATCTCCGCAGCTCCCGGAGGTCTTACACCAAAATCAATAATAATATTTCTATTAGCTATTGTTTCTGGAGTGTTATTACCATAATCACATTGGAAGTAATATGCTTCATTAGGATCTCCAGTTCCTCCGTCATCAAACCATCCTTGTGCATATTTATCAGAAAGAACTTTTAATGCATCAATTGTTATCTTGTCAAAAGTGCTACTTATAATCGGTTCAAATGTATATTTAAGAAGATTGTCATAACACCATTGAGTAAACCATTGTACAGTAGTAGTAATTTGAATTTGATCATAATTCGAGTCAGTTGATGTTGTTCTTGCACCCCATAACACAGTTCCAAAATTATCGAAATTAACTATGGGACAAATTCCATTAGAATTCAAATAATCAGCATCTACTGCAGAAGCTACTCCTAAAATACTTAAATTAGAAATATAACCATCTTCTAATCCTGCAGGAGCTTTTGCAACACCTCTTCTATATTGTGTTTTAGAATGATTAGCAGCTATAGCACCTTCTACTGATACAGGACCAAAAACATTTTGAGTCAATATTTTTCCATAACCCCATGGATGATAAATTGAAAGTTCATTATACCACAAACCACCAATGTTATCCGATGAATAAGATCCAGTTCCATTCTTAAAATCTACTGCGACTTTGTCACTTACTCCATAAGGAGCTTGAGCAATACAATATCCAACTTGTCTATTGTAACAATAATCAGCCATTGCTTTTATAACTTTTCTTGATGTTTGACCAGGAGCTATCATTATAAATCTTCTATTCTTTACAAAGTCGAATTTATAAATTCCTGTTTTTGCTGTAGAATTTCCTATCCAGTCATCATCAGTTAAACCTGTAATACCATTATCTCCATTTGTTAAAACATAAGTTCCAATTGCAGGATTTCTACTTGGTATCTGTGTAGTAGAATCTAGATCTGTAACGTTGATATAACTTGAAAATCCATTTATTTTTTTCTCTACATAATCGTCACTTGTAATATCCATCGATAATTCATCAAATGTTTCAACAATACTATTTTTAAGTTTTACTGTTACTTTAAACTTGTTTGCTGAATCTACAGTTGCATTATTAATTATTACACTAATTTGATTACCTAATTCACCTGCATACAATGCTTCAACTTTGAGAGTATCTACAGGTACTGCAGCTCTGTCTTGTATTGTTATAGAAGCTTTTACAGCAGTTATAGTTGAAGGAGTTGTTACATCAGTATAGTGAGCAATTCGATTAAACCAAACTTCTCCTACTCCTCTTTCATCAAAGAACTGCTTAATACCTTGATAAGCCCAACTGGCAGCTATAGGACTTCCGAATTTATTTTCGAAATCATTTACACTTGTAACTATTGTTGGATCGAAAGGGCCCCATTCAGCAGGACCAGAAACAAATATTGCTAAATCATTTGTATTTGATCTTGGAGATCGTTTACTTATTCTCTCAACTATTACACCGGGCATTATAAATCCCTCCTTTTATTTCTTTATCTTTTTATTCTTTTTGTCAGATGAATCTTCAATTATGCTTCCATAAACAATTGCATTTTCTTCAGAATTATCTTCTTTAGAACTATTATATTCAATTTTTGGTATTTCTTTTATAACAATTATATTATTTGCTTTTAATGCTTCGATTTCTTCAGATACAAAATCATTTAACTCAACTTTATTTACTCCTGTTTTTAATAAATACATTCCTCCTTTTTTCTTATTTATTGCTAGACTACAGCCAAGTTTGTTCAGAATTTTAACTTCCAATTGTAATTCACCTCCCTTTATAAACTTACTTTTTAACACTTGGTCTTATAATAATATCAGTTGCAATATAACCAGTAGTACTAGTAGTACTAGTCTCAAGTTCAAGTCCTTCGATTAAAATAGTACAACCTGCTTGTATAAGCTGTGATTCATTGACCATATTATTTATATCAGGATAATCTGGAAGATAAACTCTATGTTGGATATTATTCACTGTAATAGTAACTTCTTTATCGAAAATTGCTATTATATTCAAAACAGCATTCATTACTTCTTGATCATTTTCCCCCAATATAATTAAATTATAAATTACATCTATTATCCGAGGGGATTTTTTTTCAATAAAAGTTTGATTTTGTATATCTTTAATAATTTCAGTAGAATAAAGACCTTGACCTTGGACAAATCTATTGTGAATTAATCTAGGTCCAATAAAAATTAAAGCTGGAAATTTTTCATCTCTTTCTAAAGATATTTCATAGTAATCAGGGTCATTAGTTACTGAAATATTATTAAATCCAACATTTTCAAATATTTTACATAATTCAATAGTAGCATCCTTTAATACAGTAAATTGATTAAGTTCCATAAAAATCAGCTCCGTATAATTATTCTTGTTTTTTATACGGCTTTAATTTATCAAATCTAAACCATAAAGTACTTTCGCTTGTCCAGTCAAAAAGACCCATATCTTTACTGAAGTCAGTAACTGCTTTTAATCCACTTCTAGATATGTGAACTGCATCATAGTCTTTTGACATTCTTTCAAAGTCTATTGTAAATTCATCATTTTTACCAATTCCATATTTTGAAACCATATTCATAAAATCTTCATAATTATTAACCCTAAATATTTTTGCATTAGGGTCAGGTTCTAATAAATATGCTTTAGAACCAGCTTTAAATCTTAAAGCTTCACGTTTCATATATCTTACATAGTCAGACATTGTTTCTTTACCAGTAAATGTTGACGTCCAAAATCCACCTTTAGGCAATGTTCTCCCGGGTCTTGGATTTTTTACTGGAGTAAATTGTGTAGGGTCAGGCTTTGTACCTACAAAAAGCTGAGTTTTAAGTGGTTCTTTATGTTCTTGAGTTTTAATTACATTTTTTACTTTATCAGTTACACTAGTGCGAGTTTTCGTTGTAGTAGTTCTTTTAGCTGCTGCAACAGTTCCTCTAGATTCTTGTTCAGCAGATTCTTTATATTTCATTCCTCTACGTCTTAAGAAATATTTAATTTGTTTTTGTGAAAATCCTTTGACTGTAAATAAAAATTTATTAATTTCATCACGATATATTTTGTAAATTTTTGCTCTATTTGATTTTAAGACTGGTTGTAAAAATGGTCTTGCTGGAATAAAAATATGTGTAGTTGTATCTTTTAATGGAACTCCTTGAGATGCAAACCAAGCAGCTATTTTTGAAGTAACTCTTAAAACCATTCCTCTTTCCATAACATAACCAATCATTGTTAATGGTTGTCCTTCTCTATTTTTAATTCCATTTGGAATTCCAACAAAGAATGATCCTTTTTCTAAAACTTGTCCAGAAATAGATCTATATAAATCACCAGTTCTTAACAAGGGTTTTCTTCCTTTTATATATCCTACTGCTGTAGCACCAACCCAAGTTTTTGCTTTTTCTCCTCTTTCGCCTGCTTTAGTTTTACGAAGTTGAATTGTAGCTGAACTTAAAGGTTTAAATTTTTTATCCCCATATCCTCCGTCTTTTAATCCTTTTTTAATTTCACTAACTAATAATTTTACAGATTTTTTAGCAGCTTCGTTCAGAGCAGCTTCAATTCTATCTTCAAATTGTAACACATCATATGTTTTTATCATACCTTTATAATCATAATAACCTATTCCAAGCCAATCTCTGAATTCTTCCCAATCACCAAAAAGCTGAACTCCAAAATCTTTTGGCTGTGCAAAATCACCATAATTTAAATTTTTACCCAATTTAGTCGGAATTTTACTTGCTTTAGCATTTGCTCCAGTTCTATAACTAACCTGTGATGATCTCCAATTAACCCTAGGCATTTATAATACACCACCGACTTTTGGTTTGTTGTTAACAAAAGCTATTAATACGAATAATGGTGTAGCAAAATCATAAAGACTTAACATTTTTGAATCTTCATTAACTGATACAATTCTATAATCTACATCTGTATTTCCGATTTTTGTAATTATGTCTCCAGGTTTTAATTGTACATTTAAATCATCTAGTTCATCTTTCAATGCAACTAAATATCCTGCAATACCTTGGTCGTCACCAATTCCTAAATATAATCTTCTGTTTATAGCTGCTGTATTAACTTGTGCTTCAATTTGTATTGTATTTTTATATACTTTTGTTCCTGCTTGAACGGGTTCTTTAAAATATTTAGAAGTTACAGTATTTTCATTATCATATTGTTTTATTTCGACTGGAACTGAATTCATATTAAGAGGCATAATATTCACCTCCTATTATACAAATCCAACATATAAAGGTGGTTGATAATTAGATAATATCATGTCTACATTACTAATTCCAGATATTGAAAGTGTTGTTTTTACAGCATATCTATCAGTCTTTTCATATAAAATTCTTCCGCCATAATTATTTTCAAGTTTTGCAGAAGCTTTACAAAGCTGTATAGCACAGTATTCGATATCAGGTATAATACTACCATAGGATACAGCTTTTGTACCACTAGGGACAGTTTTAGAAACTATTACAGGGTCGAAAGTCACAACCTTGTTTATATAATCTACTGTATCGACCAAAAAAGTATATTTATCTATTGTTAGAAAATCTTTAGGACTTATATCGTCTACTGATTCTAATTTTAATGAAGATTTACTACTATCAAAATCTTCTATAATTATAGTTTCAAACGGAATATCTTTTTTGTTAATCCAACCAAATATTCCATCTAAAGTAAATCTAAATCTTGGATAGCTGCTGCCTAAAGCTATTAAAATTTCAGTTTCTATATCATGTATTTGAAATAAATGTTCTAATTCGATATATCTTTCATATTGAATATATTCATTAGGAGACAATATATATTGTATATCACTATTATCGATCTTATATATTATATTATTAATTTTTACAATTGGAATTTTATCAGGAGCTACAATAATTCTACTCCATTCATCTAAAACAATATTACTTATAATTTTTTGTTTTGGATAAAAATATTGACCAGTAATTGAATTTATAAAATTTGAATAATTCTGAATTATTTCAATTATTTTTTTGCTATCAGTAGTTCGTTTAAATCCATTAGCTAAAAGTGTTTGAACAGTAGTGTATCGCATCAAATCACCACCCTATCTATACTCAAAAGGTGGGGACTGAGACTGTCCCCACCCCCATAACGAGTGTTATTCAATCGTCTTCTAAATCATGAATTTCCATATGATCATTAAGTTCTTCTTCTTTTGCAAATTTTTTACCACATTTTTCACATTTAAATTTTCCATTTTTAGTTGATACAGGTATTTTACTCTTTTTAATTGGTTTAGTTTTTACTTCATTTTTCTTTTTAATTCCATCTTCTTCATCATCAACTTCAATTCCCATAGCTAATTTTTGAGCTTCTGTTAATTCACCATTTTTTATCTGCTCAAGTCTTTTCTTAACATCTGGATCATTATCATAATCATATAATTTCGGATTTAGTGCATCTTTTATTGTTTCTTCAGGTTTATCATCATTAAATAGTTTAGGAATTGAATTTGGAACAAAATTATCTCTAGGATTTATTTTTACAAATGATATAGGTTTGTTAGATGCTGCAGTCGTCTGTATAGGATTTCCAAATATATCACATTCAAACAATTCACTTTTACTCCGAAATAACTCAATGTCTTCTTCGCGAACAACAGCAACTGGTTTACCTTTTGAAAAATAATATAAAATACCAGAGCGTCCTCTCGTTGAAAGACTTATAGCATTTCGGAGGCTAAAAAAAGTGCCCACGTTCACTTATAATAACCTCCCTATTAATATTAAGATTTTCTTATTTTAGTTGTAACAGTTGTTGGTGATATAGTATTTGTTGAATCAAGATGAGTTGCTGCTAAATGAGCATTAAATTTAGTTATTAAATTATCAACAGCAACTTTCAAAGAATTAATATCGTCTGCAATGGCTTCAAGTAGTTCTTTATTTTTAGAAGTTAAAACATGTGATCCGCCTTCACCGAAATTTTTAGGAATATATACTTCGTTTGCCAATTATGCCACCTCCATTATATCTCTCTGCGGCGAATATTAACAGCTTTGACGATGGCATCAAGATTTTCTACCTGAACATCCATTTCATTATAAACAACAGTTTCAAGGCGATCATAATCTTTATTAAATTCAGAATAAACTCTAGTACCATTCAAGAAAACATAAATGAAATTCTTCGGATTAGCAAGCCAAATAAAAGTTCCTTCATTTACAGTACCAGTTCCAGAATCTTTACCAGTAATTGTTCCTTCACTAAGACCCAATTCAGCATAAGCATTATTTGCAATAGCTCCAATTGTAATTGATGCAGTCGATCCAGTTGTAGAAGTTTTAAGAATAAGTCTTCCAAAACCATCATCAGAAGCAAGTCCAGTAAGAGAAGCATCAGCAGTATTAATGAAGTTAGCAACTTGAGAAGCAAACCAAGTACCTTGTGGTAATGTTATAGTTACTGCAGAACCACCATTTACAGCAATAGATAATTTATCATTTACACCAGTCAATATCCTGAATCCATCAGCACGAGTTCCAACTACAATTGCAGGAGTTGCGGTTGGAACATTAAGTTCTTTGTCAGACGGAATTAAAGGTATAGGTTCCATAGGAATACCATAAGGAGCCGGAGCATTTCCTTCTAATGCTCTATCACCTTGTGCAGTTCCACGATCAGCAATAAGATCTAACCAATCAACATAAGTTGTTCTAGAAACAATCCAACGCAATCCAGGATCAGCAAGATACTGTTGAGGCATTCTTCTAATCATTTCTGCAAATATACTTCTCTGGATTGTAGCGCCACCACAATCAACGATATGGGCACCTTCAGTCAAAACATCCCATCCATCATCTCTTCTCAAAAGTAAACCTAATGGAGTATTATCAGCAGCATATTTTACAGTATTTCCTTGAATAGCTAATAACTCTAAGTCAGTACCGATTCTCTGAGTCATACCTTCCATTATAGTCTGTTCGAAGTTACCTTTTTCAATGTTTTCAGTTAAAGTTTCTGTAGTAATATTCCAGCTAGATTTCAGTTTCTTTGTGTAAATTTCAATCTGGCTTGTTTTTGCAGTAGCTAGATGAGCTTCATTAGAGTTTTCTTCCACTGCATGAGTTATGGGTTCACCAATGTGTAATCTGTCAATGTGATGTTTCTTTTGATCGACAGTTTCGAATCTTGCGATACTGAACATACCAGGTAAAGTTCTAATAAGTCTGAAGAATTCTCTCTGTTGAGTTGGATTAAGTTGACCACCAGTTAATAAAGATGACGACTCAATTGTTTTTATTATCATTTCTTGAGTATTAGTAGGCATATTTAATTCCTCCTTATTAATTATTAATTATATTTATTCTTGTTTACTTTGCATTTCAGCTTTTTTTGCTAAAACAATATCAACAATACTCTTATTAAATATAGATCCTGCCCAAATATTTGAAGATTCATTAGTAGATTTTACTAATTCATCTTGTCCTTCAATTGATTTACTTCCAGCTATATTATTTTCGATTGATTTAACTTTTTCAGCTAAAGGAGTAATTTGAGTTTTTAAAGTTTCTTCAATAATAGATTTTATAGTATTATTAACTACATTTTGTATTGATTTTTCAATTAAAGATTGAATATCAAGTTCTTGTTTTGCAACAACATCTTCTTTTTTATCTGTTGATTTTGAAACTTCTTCAGTTTTATCTGTTTTTATTTCTTCTTTCGATTTAGATACTTCTTCATTTGGTTTTGTTGTTTCATCTGCTTTAGATTTTTCTTTAGATGTATCTTTTACTTCATCATCAACAGCAACTGTGCTAACTTCTTGTGTAGCTTTTTCTACAGAAGCAGAATCAGTTTTAGTTTCTTCTGTATTTGTCTTTTTTACCTCCTCATTAGGCATTATATTACCCTCCTTATCTTGAGACTTTGAAATAAGTGCTGACCTTAATGCATCTACAAGATCTTTTTTAAGTAACTCAACAGTTGTAGTACTAAATTCAGTTATAGTACCAAATTCAATTTTATTTTTTTCACCTCCATTTTTACTTTTTTCGATGGGTTTTTCAACAAACATTTTAGCTTTAGTTTTATATTTATTGAAATTTTTAATACTATCAAAATTAGTTCTTATAACTTCAAATTTATTGTTTAAATCACATTGTAATGATTTAGAAATAGCAGATAAAAATCCAGTCCTTTCATTAGCAGCATGACCAGCCCTTGTTATAGCAATATGGTCAAGAATAAGATCGTCTAAAACAAAAATCCAATAAGTTTCAGTTGTTTGACTTCCATTAGGAAGTGTAATAGTTGCTTCGACTTTTTCCCAATATGCAGCATCCTCGTTATCTGGATTTAACCAACCTCCAACACTTAATTGTTTTGTAGGACTTCCTTTTTCAACTTCATCATATAATGACATAGCTTCTGGATATTTATCATCTAATTCAATAGTAACTTTTAAAGCAATTAACTTATCAGTTCCTGTATCAGCTGCAGCATCTTTACTATTTTCTATAAACGGATTTCCTTCAATTGCTTCTCCATCAACAGTTTTTCCAATTTCAAATGTATCCCAATGTGTTGGTAAAATAATAACTCCTTTTTTTACTTGTTCAACCATCTTTTTTATTGCATTTTCAGACATACGCTCCATGTAATAATCTATTCCAGTATCTGATGCAATGGCTTCAACATAATATTTTGTAGTTCCATCTTTTTCTTTTTTGTAAGCTTTCATAACTTGTAATGGAAATTCAAATCTTTTTATTATCTCAGTAGTTGCTTGTGGCATCTCTTTAACCTCCTTATTAGTTGTCCGCAATTTGCATTTTTCATTACATTTATCTTCAGTCTCATTTTTTAACCATCCACAATATGCTTCAGGATCATCTTTGTCACTGTTAGCTCTTACACATTCTTCAAAATCTGAATATTCACAGTTAAATCCGAAAGGCATAAAAACACCTTCTTGTATTCTAAATTACTTCTCAATTTATTAGGAAAGTTTTGCATTTGATTATCATAAACTATGTTTAATAATTTGTATTTTTGTAGTACCAGTTGCAGCTATAGCTTGTAAAGTTCCAATTGAAAGCAGCAAAGGAAAATCTGTCTTTGATTTTAGATAAATTCCATTCGTACTTGTAACAGGTTGCGGATTGTCAACTAAAAAATAAAGGTCTGAATCACCAATATTTCTTACATAACAATTGTGATAATCAACTTCAATAGATGTTGCAGTAGTAGAAATATCTTGTGTAATCGGAATTAAATTAGGTAACATTTAATATCCCTCCTTTTTAATTATGATATATTCTCCTTTTCTAAAACTGTGTTAAAAGCATCTATATTTGTCGTTGAATATATTTTATTTATAAAATTTTGTACATTTATTTGCTTCATAACTTCTTTAGTAATCATTTTAATTAATTTACTTTTTTCATCTTTTGTACTATTATCATCTATTTCTGGTAATTTTGATCCCTCATTTGTAGTATCTTCATTTCTAGCTTGATTTTGCGGGTCTTCACCAGCACTTTCAGTGTTTTGACCAACTCCATAAAGACCCATTTGATATTCAATTAAAGCAATTTGTATCGGTTTATCAGCCCATTTTTCTTTAAATTCTGGAAGTCCAAGTTTGTGTCTTATATCGTTCGGTGTTATTCCTCCACCTTGTAAGTATCTTACAAATATTTCCGCATCCTGAACGTCATCTGTAGATTTTGGTCTTATAAATTCAAATTTGATTTTAATATCTTCAGGTTTAATACCTTCATCAGCTAATATTGCTTCAACAATATAAGAATTTATCATATATTCTTTTTCTTCAATATCTGGTAGAAATTCTTGTTCATTAGTAATATTTCTAGCTATTTGTGCAGTAGCTCTATTAGCAGTCAATCCGCTGCCCAAGAATATACTATCAATACCAAAAGATTCTCTTAACTCTTCATCATTAGCTTGTCTATATTTAAGAAAAGAACCATCATCAGTTATTCCTACAGTTAAAGGAGTAACTTCAATTTTTGTATTAGCTTGAGCATCAGGTCCAAGCATCTTTGATTTTGCTTGAATTACCATAACTCGATGTGCATTTTCTGCACCTTTTCCTAAACTTTCTACAAAACTCTTTATTTCTGCTACAGAATCAGGAGTTAATTGACCATTTGATACTGAAATAACTAATCTTGGAGTTGCATCATTTTTAAAGAATGCTAAATTCCTTCTTCCAGCTAATTGATTTCCAGCAATTGCTATCGCAGTACCAGTATATCTTGGAACTCCATAATATGAACTTCTTGGTGAATAAATTAAAAATTGAATCATTTCGTTAGCACGTCTTTTATAAGGAAGTGAATTTAAAGGATATTTGTCTCCAGTTTCAATATCAATATCAAAATCTGCTCCTATAGGTTTAAAATAAACTTTTTTACCGTTTCTAATTTGTACAAATCCTAAACCACCTTTTCTAACTCTAACTGTATGACTTGGTACATGATATAAACCTTTGATTTTATTTGCTTCATTTCTTGCGACTTCTAAATAACCATTTCCTGTAGCCTCTTCATCAATCTTGCATAATTTCATTATTGTACTAAATGGCATTCTTTTATTAGGTTTTTTAAATACTGAATTTACAATTTCAATTTGTCTATTTATTTCTCTCTTTTCTTCCTCAGTAGTATCTTTAGTAAATGGTACAATTGGACTAATTTTATAACCTCTTCCAACTGTATTTTGAGCATAAGTTCTTATTAATTTACTTAATCTTGTATTTTTCTCCATCAATGATGCCCAAAGAATAGGATTATAAGGCGGTTCTACTACACCATTTTCAAGTTCATACATTCCTACAAAATCATCTTCAATTTGTTTTGTATCTGCTATTTCTCTATCAATAGAAAATATTAAAGTATCTAATAAACTTTCATCAGATGGATTTGTAACCTTTTTAATTTTTTTTACTTTTTGAGCCAAATTTTTCACCTCCAATCATTTTAATTTATATTATATAATATGTCATTGTAGTATTATGCAGTAATAACTTGATTTTCTTCAAAATCATCATCAGGAGCCTCCCATTGTGATATTCTTACTAAATCAAAAACAACTCCAGCAACAGCATCAGCACAGTCTTTAGATCCATTTTTAGGATGGTCTATTTTATTTCTCACTCTTTCAACTTTCTTTAATTCATCGATTAATACATCATGATAATAATAATCCACTCTGTCTTCATAAATAGCAGTTTTTAATTCATTATAAGCTCTTGTATCTTTATCAACTGAAAGATATTCAGCTATATAACCTTTCTTAGCAAGTAACTGCATTGTGTCTGCACTTTGAAATCCATCCATAGTAACTAGACCTATCATAAATCCCATCTTAGTCCATTCATAAATCAATTGTCTTACATATTCTATCTGAACTGGCTCTTCTGGAGAACCTTGCAATCTTACAATACAATCTATAAAATGAATTGGACTTCCATTTTCATTAAAGCCTTCATTGTGTCCT
This sequence comes from Thermosipho sp. (in: thermotogales), assembly GCF_020054775.1. Classification (NCBI taxonomy): domain Bacteria; kingdom Thermotogati; phylum Thermotogota; class Thermotogae; order Thermotogales; family Fervidobacteriaceae; genus Thermosipho; species Thermosipho sp. (in: thermotogales). Next base: position 49,036 of record NZ_JAIHAP010000001.1, read on the forward strand.
AATGCAATTCCACAAGCATTTCCAGTTAATGCTAAGTCGATATGAACAGCATGCCAAGTATGTGAAATCGGTCCAAACCAAGATTTAAATTCTCTTGTAATTTCATCGTAAGGACTAACTCTTGAATAGTTACATCTTTCTTCAATAATTTCAGGATTTTCAAAGAAAGGTGTAATACTATCACTTGGCCAGCCTCCGAGATCGCGCTTCGAACCTTCTGGATTCTTCTTAAAATCATCATAATAAGGCATAGGTATTTCAACAATATTCTTATCAAAAAGATCACTTACAGCTTTAACATTAGTTTCTCCTTTTTTAATAGCTTTATCAATAATTTTTTTCTTATATATATTAAGTTTTTCTACAGTTTCAAAAACTTTAGAATCGCCAATATGGAACCAAAATACAGGTCCCTTCCAATCTGGCATTTTAGCACTCCACTGACTTCTACGTCTGATTAATATTCTATCTTCTTTTTCAGGATTTTCTGCTCTTTCTTTTTCAACAGTTCTTATTCTTCTTTCTAGAAAATCATCATAATACATCGGAGATCCTGCAAGAGCTACAAATCCCATATTTTCTCCTGTTTCAGGATCTGTAAAACGCGAAGTGATACGACGAGTAACTATATTATAAACATCTTCAACATAATCCTTATTTTGAGTATCTCTCCAAAGCGTAGCTTCATCAATAATAACTGCATAAAGGTTATATCCCAATGGAGCCATACCAGAACTTGAACCTGGGATAATGTAAATATTCTTATAAATTTTTCCCGGAATTTCTTTTTTAGGATTATCTGGAGGAACGTCAAATTGAAGTTCTGATTTTACTCTTGGATTTGGTGGATAATAATCTTGAAACCATTTACAACAGTCAATTTTATTTTTAATTTCACCAAAAACAACTCTTCTTGCTTGGTCTGCTGAAACAGACATATTCATAATAGCAATTTTAGACCTTGGTGAAAGTCCGAAAGTTGCTTGTGGATTCCTTAAACAGAGTAATAAATAAGTTAAATATACTGCAATAATAGACATCTTGTAAGATTTCCCAGTCCCAATAGCTTCATCAAATATAGCTTCTTTATATTTTCTGATTATTTTTCTATGATCACCTCTTCCAAATAATTCTTTAAGGTCTTCTAAAACACAAGGGCGAACAAAATCGCCCAAGTTTAAATAATCAGGATTACATACAAAAGTTTCTATATCTACTGGATCATGCTCCCAGATTGATTTTGGAATTTTCTTTCTACCTTTCTTTTTTCTAGAAGAATTTTCGACAAATAAGTCACCCAAATCCAATAAAATATTATCTAAAGATAATATTTTTGGTTGGTCGTCAACAAACTTTTTTGTATCAATTCTTAAATCTGGTAGTATTCTTCTTGTTTTAGGAATCTTTTTTTTAGGCATAACCGATTACTCCTCAATTTTATTGATAATAGTTTCAGCAATAAATTTTGCAATTTCATTTTTATCTAAATCAGAATTGATTTTAATATATCTTGATTTACTCAATTTGTTATACCCTTCGATAACTTTTTTATTAAATTCAACATCTTTGTCATAAAAATCTTTGTTTTCTTTATGTTTGAATTGTCGGCCAGTAAAAATAAATGTCAAATCAGGATAAATTCCAAATACTTTTCCGTAAGTTTTTGGTGTAGAACATACTAGAGAATGTAAACTGTTAATTATTCCTTCATTCCAACCTCTAACATAACTCTGATATATTAAAGTACTGTCAATAAATCTATCACAAAGTACTATATCACCTCTTTCTAAGGATGGAATGATAACTTTGTGAACTATTTCTGCTCTAGCAGCACAAAATAACAATAATTCAGTGATTAATACCATATCTCCAGCATAATTTTTGATAATTTCCCTGATTTTTTGGGCTATTTCAGTCCCTCCAGGATCAAAAGTTTGAGTAATTTTGTACCCTTTTTGGGTCAAAATTTCGCTTACTAGCTGAATTTGGGTCGATTTTCCAGTCATATCTGGACCTTCAAAAGTTACAAAAAATCCGCTTTTTTTCAGCATTTTTACCCCTCTTTTTGATCATTTTTATGATTTTTTAACTTTTTTGACCTTCTTTTTAGCTTTTTCAAAGGATTTTTCGATTTCTAGAGCTGTTTTATTGGGCAAAAATTTGACTTCTTCAGCGTATTCTTCTAAATCATTAGGATCTTCCATTAATTCTCCTTCTTCGTCTATATTTTTCATTTTTAAAGCTATTCCTTGTATTTCTCGACCTATTTTTTTGAGAATATTAACATCAGAAACGTGCTTTTTAACAGCTTCAAATACATATTTCATAAGCATTTGAACTTTTTCTACTCCCAAACTGTAACGTCTTTGTTCAATAATTCTTTCTCTTGCTTCCATATTTTTAAATATAGAATCCAAAGTCCTTTGAAGGAGTTTAAATTTATCAATTGTATCTATCTCATTAGATTCTTCTATCCTCGGAAGAAGTGATTTTAAATAGCCTAATTCAAATTCAAGTTTCTCTAAATCAGGATCGTTTTTAAAAGCCTCAATTTTTTCTTTAATTTCATTTTCAAAGTATTCTAATTTATTCTTTCTTTTTTGCCAAACTTCCATTCTAGTTCCCTCCATGACTCTTTTTTTAGGTGTTACTCCATGAACAGCACAAACAGTAGTTCCATGTACTGCTTCTCTTCTGCATCTCATAAATATTCCATTTTCTTGAAGTTTCTTAAGATGAGGACTTCCACTCCATCTGACAATAGCATTACATTGTCTTTGAATTTTTATATGATTTTTACCTTTACACGGCATCTTTTTGGGATTAACAATTTCTTCTACTTCAACTTTTCTTTTAACTACAGGACAAAAATAATAGAGGTATTTCATTGCTTCACCTCTATCCATATCCCAAGGAACCTGCGATGATAAGTTTTTGCATGTATTGCAGCAAATTTCTGGCCATTCCCAATCTCTTCTTCTACCCAACTTATTTCACCTACCAAGTTATCTATTTATTATCAACAATTTCAAATTTTATAATATCAAATTCACCCCTTTCAAACATTTCTTTACATTTTTGTGTAATATTACCAGTAAATTCAACATTATTACAATTATATTTTATATATACAACTAAAACTTTTCCTACAGTTTCAGATAAAATACCATTGATAAATCCTAAAATATTCAATGTTTTTATATCTTTATTAAATTGACAACAACTTTTATCCATCAAATTGTTGTCAGAGTTATATAAAATATTTTTAAAAACAATTTTTTGATCTAATTTACCAGTCTTAGATTGAATAATTTCAAGAATTGGTCCAGGATCAAAGATAACATTTTTCTTTAAATTTTCCATTATTTTTACCTCCAATTTTAATTTTATGCCTTCTAAAACTGTGTCTAGCAGCTCAAATTAACCTTCCAAATAAAATTATATTAGGTTATTTAATAGTAATTTATAGAATCAGTCTATATTTTTAATCAACAAGTGTCATTTAAAGCCATTTAAACTTAAATCTATATGTTACAGAAAATCGACGCTAATTTAAAAGGCAACCAGAATATTATATCGATTGCAAATTTTATAGTATCTACTAAAGATTGAATAAAAGATGCATTTTTTGATGGTTCAAATTCTAATAAAGTAATTATAAACCCTGTACTAAAATACAAAAAATAAATGAAATTTATAAAACTAATTATTTTTTCTCTTAAAAATTTCCAGTTACATTTTTCATCAGTATCTTCATACTTCTTTTTTTCCATAATATCCAAAATACCTCCTCATTTAACTATGAAGTAAATTTGTTATTGACTATTTTTACTAATTCAATATAAACTAAACTTATCTATTAATTCTCACTTGGTAGACTTTAAGACTGTAACAGTCAACCATTGTAAGATATTTATTTCCTCCAGCACCTGTATCTATTCCAATTGAATTATAACTGACATAAATGTCATTTTTACCATGAATCATCTGAACGGGTACATGTCCAAATATCACCTTCTTTCCACTTTTATAATTCTTATAAAATTCTTCTCTACACCATAACAAATCGTCTCGATTCTGATTACAAAGAGGAATACCTGGTTTTATTCCTGCATGTACAAATATAAAATCTAAAGTTTCATAGTACAAAGGTCTCTGCAAAAGCCATCGAATAAGACTGTGACTAATTATATTTTGTATTTCTTCAAGACTATAATACCTTTCTTTAAAATTAATTCCAAAACTAAGAAATGTACTTTTTCCTCCATTTCTAAAATATAACTTAAAAGGAAATTTTCCTAAAACTGTATCTAAAAACATAATCTCATGATTTCCTAAAATCAATTCACAACAACCATTTCTATTCATCTCCATCAATTTTAATAAAAGTTTCTTTGAATCTGGACCCTTATCTACACAATCACCCAATACAACAAGCTTGTCATATTTTTCATCAAATCTGACTATTTTAAGTAATTTCACAAATTCGTCATAATGACCGTGGATGTCTGAAACTGCAAAAATCCTATACTTCTTAATCTTTTTCATATTTGTAAAGACTTAAATACCTCACGTTTTGTTTCATTCCCAACAGGATGAGCAAGTCCTGTTCCTTTACAGACTGAACATGGGACCCATTCACCGTCATTATGACCTGCTGCAGAAGCCATTGTACTTCCTTTTCTTCCTTCGCAATATTCGCAAACTTCATTCATCTCTCTAAATACTTCTAAAGCTGTTTCGTATTTTTTAATTTGAGTTTCATATTTAGAAGTAATTTTTCTGATTTCTTTGTCCATTTCTTCTTTTAACTGTGAAATTTTATATTTAAGACTTGAAATTTCTTTCGTAAGATCTATTAAGTCACTTCTTTTCATTATTTTTGACTCCTTTCCACTTCAAACTGGTTGAAATTCCACCTCTAAGTTGTCCCAAATGCTGATTGATTTTGAGTTTTTGACAGACTTGAACATAAAGTTCGCTGTCGAACTGAGGAAGTCGATTATGGATGTCATGCCAGATAAGAGTTTTTGAGTAGTTTAGTTCAGAAGCAGTTTGTCTGATTGTATAGCCTTTTTTAAGGATGTAGTCAGCAAATTCTAAGCAACGGTTTTTGTAGCATTCAAGTTTGTCTATTTTGGTTCTTTTCATATTGAAGCCTCCTTTGATATTTTAATTTAAAATTGATTCCCATTTTAAATTATACCAATTTGAAATTGATTCCCATTTTAAATTATACCAATTTGAAACAACAATTTAATAGTTTGTAAGAAGTGTTATAGCCTTTCTGGACATGAAAAGTTTTTGAGAGATGGGAGACAGCCTTTCTGGACATGAAAAGTTTCGAAAGGGTGTGTGAGGGCTGAGAGGGTAGGAAAGCGGTTTTAAAAATATTAATTTATTAATAAAAAAAATAACCCCACCCCTTTTAATTTTTAATTTATTTCTTTTTAAATATATAATATAATATAATTAAATAATAAATAATTTTAAATTTAAAAATTAAAATTTTAAATTTAAAATTAAAATTATAATCGCGCACCTTGATAATTAAATATAAAAATAAATTTTACGCGCAACCCGCGTAAAATATAATAAAAAATAAAAGGAGGCTGGACTAAATGTCCACAAAAACCACCAACAACTATCTGCAAGGGGTAAAAATCATACAAGAGGAGGTGAAATCGATTAAGGCAGAGCCCCAAACACGCACCACCGGCACCACGTGGTTCGTGGCAGGTACTCGAATCGCAAAACTCGTCGCAGTAAAAGACCAAACACTAATCAACCTCGAGGTTAACATCCCAATCCAATACGAAGCAATCAATTACGAACACATCACTCCTCAAACAGCCTATGCAAAACACCTCGGGACAATGTGCGGCAGGTTGAAAACGAGGGACCTGGAAGAACTGCGGAAGGTGGTAAAACTAATCGCCGAGGCCTGGAAACAAGGGAAACGGCCGATCCCGGGAATCAAGGGATAAGGCAAAGGGGGGAGCAATCCCCCCCCTCAATTTAAATTTAAAGGAGGTTTTAATATGGTTAAACAGTTAAAAGAGAGAAAGTTAAAAGAAGTATATAGAGGTTTTCCAGAAGAGTTCAAAAACCAGATACATTATAAAGAGTTCCAGAAGATATACATAACAGCAGTAATCCAGATTACTATTGAAATATATAAGGAGAGGTAATGCCTCTCCTTATATAACACCAGAACAGAGCCCTTTTCTAACATAAAACCGACTAGAACTAACTTCAGAGCCCTTTTACACTATAAGAGTAAAGAAGACTGCATAACAGAGTTCCAGACAAGAGTCTCTACAAGACTACAAACTACAATGAACAAGAATAAGAGCACACTAAAAAGAACACAAAACATTTATAGAGCAGAGCCCTCTGTAAGAGTCTTACTGAAAGAATACAAAATTAGAGTACACTGAAAGAGTACAAAAAAAGAGTAAGCGCAGAGTACACTGTAAGAATAAAAAGACAATGTACAATAAGAGTTAGAAACTTTTTTATTTATTTTTTGAAAACTTTATTTTATAATATAAAAAATAATAAAATTAAATAGACTAAGTCAACTGGAAAGGAGGTGAATAAAATGAACGAAAACTTAATAAAGAGCCCCTTAAATTCTAAAAATGAAAAGGAGGAGATTAACATGTCAAGATGTGTAGGCCCTGAAAACACTGGAAAAACTATGCATAAGATTACAACAAATTATGAAAAAGGAGGAGTTAAAATGAGCAAGAAGCTAAGCGCACATCAACTTTATATGAAAGGAGTAGAATGGTTCGAAAGCCAAGTCATCTTTGGTACTGGATTTTCTGACAGCTTTGAAGAAGATAAGCCATCAATTGAAGATCTGAAAAAACTAATCGATCAATTCGAAGCTCCATACTTTGTAAGCACTTACAAAAATTATCCTGAAAATGAGCTTGATAAAGAATTAAAAGATCTAGATGACCATGAAAAAGCTCAATTCTTTAATGGAGTAAGAAATGCACTAAGAGGATATCTGGTAGAAGAATATCTTGAACATTACGAAATGCAATAAGAATAACAAGGGAAGGGCTAATTTAGCCCTTCCCATTTAACTTAACAGTTAGAAACATTTTTATTTATTTTTTGAAAACTTTATTATATAATAAAAACAAAAAAATATAAATAAAGGAGGTGAACATAACAATGAATCTAAAGCTATTCAGAAATCTCAAAAAAATGTATAAGATGTATTGCGAAGATGTTGAAAATCCTATCTCATTCAGAGAATATGTCAAGCAGTATATCAACTGGCGTAAGAAAATACAGAATTAAAAACTTATCAAAAAATGAAGGAAAAGCAAAATTTTGCTTTTCCTTCACACAAATAAAATAAAGTCTTAAAGGAGGAATTCATACTATGGCAACAGACGGAAAGATAACAGTAAATAAAGGTGATATGTTAACCATAGCAGCCCAAGGTATATTAGTAACAGGACAAGTTTATTCAGCAAATTATTATGGTGAACCTGATGGATGGTACATAGAATTAATCAATGCTAACGTACCAGGCAGATATTCATATTGGAAACAAGGTTTTGATGGTGGAAGAATTGTAGCAGTAAATGGCAAACAGATATAATGAAAGAAGATTGTTGAAAAGTATTACACAATTATAAGTTGAAAAGAGGAGCAAATTTTGCTCCTCTTTGTTATTCACTTAAAATTATCTGAAAGAGTACATGACAGAGCCCAAAATAAGATCTGAAAGAGTACAAAACATAGACAGAGTGCAAACTCATAAACAAGAACAAGAAACATTTTTATTTATTTTTTGAGAACTTTATTATATAATAAAAACAAAAAATAAAAAATTTGAATAGAAAGGAGGTGAACAAAATGACTGAAAACAAAATCTGGCTGTTTATCAAAAATTTGAATCAAGAAGAATTAGTACAAGTTCTAACCGACGCAGAATTTAGACTTAGAACCGACGTATTTAACGCTGGTTGGAAAAACAAAAATCTAAAATCTGAAATCAGAACAATCGCTCAAGGATTACTCGATACTGCAGATGAGAATTTCGAGAAATACGATATGGAGAAAGACTAAGAGATAAAATCAGTTTTACAATTAAGAGGGAATAATTCCCTCTTATTTTTTTCGGTTTTTTAGAGCCCTCTAATGCACAAGTAACAGAACCCTTCTGCAAAGATGAAAGAGCCCTTACTCTGCTCTTCAAGAGCCCAAAAATGTCAGGGTCAGCGTAATAAGGAGCCCTACAACAGACATGTAACGAGTTCTAATAACAGAGCCCAAACTGAAAGAGACAGAGTACATAAACATAAGGACAGAGTACAAAGCATATTCGGAAAGAAACATTTTTATTTACAACAAGAAAGCTTTTTGGTATAATACCTTTGAAAATAAAAAATAATAGAACCTTGAAAATTGAATATGAATTTAAATTTTGAATTTGTGCTAATCCTCCTGCTACTGCCCTAAATAAATTTTTGAAGGAGGAAAACATAATGACAGAAAAAATTCAAAAAGAAAATGGGTTTGATAAGACCCTAAAGGAAATCAAAAATTTAGTAAAGGCAGACAAGAGGATAAGAGAAAAAGCTATCGCAACTGGAAACAGCTTCTTCCTAGATTCAGACAGATTTTGCAAATTAGTCAAAACAAAAAATGATATAATATATCTTGAACTTAATGTAAAACTTTCTGCAGAAACTATTAAAAAGATTGGTCCAAATCTACAAACATTTTCAAAAGTAGAAGCATCTAAGAAACATCTTGGAACTTTAGTTCACATCCTTAAATCAAAAGATGAAAAAGAAGTTTTGATGGCTTTAAAAGAAGCTTGGAAGATTTTCCAAGAACAGCACAAACCATCTAAACCTGATAAGAAGCAAGAAGTTAAACCCAAGGAAGAAGTTAAGCAAGAAGTGGCTGCACAATTGCCAGCCATTATTGAACCAGCTTTAACTCCAGCTCAATAAAATAAATCAAGGGCAGTAGCAGAAGAATTAGTACAAATTTGTCCAGCCTCATTAATATAAAAGAGGCACTAAATGTGCCTCTACTTTTTCTCTGAAAGGAGGTGAAAAGATGACAAAAGATGAATTATATGAAATGTTCATAAAAACCCAAGATGAATATCTTAAAATGAGAGACTTTAAATCAAATGGTTGTTGCGTAAGTATGACATTTCATGAAATCTTGTTATTTGATTTAAAAATGGAAAGATTAAAACAGAAATTACTAGATCTGCAAGAACAAATGTTAAAATCTTATAAAAGTAAAAAGGAGGTGAAAGTATGAATATAGAATATGACCCTTGTCGAGATTGCAAAACTGATATATATGGAAATTGTCCATGTGATTATGGAGTAATTTGTCAGTACATGCCAAACTTTAAAGGAGGAAGACATAATGACAGAAATAGAGAAGAGATTAAGAAAAAATGATTGGTGGACAGAAGCAATTCAAGTAATTAATGAATATACAGCTTTCAACCCAATTACTGGTGAAATTTTTGAAATAGATGAAAAAGATAGATAAAATGAGGGAGGGTTTTCCTCCCTCTTTATTTAAAAATAGAAGAGCCCTTTCTTTTGTACTCTTCTCGCAGAGCCCTCCAACTCACATTCTTAAAAATATAACAGAGCCCTTTCATACCGACTTCTTTCTCACTCCAACCGCCAATGACAATGTAGGTTATTGCAGAGCCCTGAAACATAAAAGAAAAACTCCAACTAGGCTGGATGACAGAGTGCAAAATCCGAGTACAAAACAGAATGTGACGTAGAAACATTTTGTTTTACTTTTTGACAACAGTGTGATATAATTATTTTGAAAATAAAAAATATATGAAAGGAGGTGAAAGTATGAAGATAATAAGAGAAAGAAAATCAGTAGTAGATACTCAATATGTTAGATTCTTTCAAATAAAAGAAGAACTAAGTGTTTGTGGTTATTGTTTTGATTGTGATGAATATGGAAATCTAAAAGATGAAAGTTTAAAAGAAAAATTCGAAGAATGTTTAAAAGATACAGAACAATTCGAAGATAAAGGAGTTATCGAATTAAGAAGCACTTATATAGAACCAGCAATTGGAATATGTGATAGTTGTGGTGCTGAAGTGATTCTTGAAGATTCCTTAACCAATGAATGTGAAGTATGTGGTGCTTTATATAATTTTTTTGGACAGCGGCTTCTTCCTCAAGAACAATGGGAAGAAAATTAAAAGCCCTTTTTAGGGCTTTATTTTTTCTAGTTAAACAGAGCCCCTTCTAAAACTCTGTTAGAGCCCTGTAAAATTGAATTTAAAGGTAAACATATATTGTACTTTAAAAAGTGCTGCATAGCCCAAAACTGATTTAAAAAGAAACATATTTATTTACTTCAAGTATTCTTTGTGATATAATTATTTTGAAAATAAAATAATTTAGCGGCTGGACAGAAAAAGACTGCCAGGGCTAAATTATAAAAAGAACCTTGAAAACTAAAAATCAAAGGAGGAGTCATAATGACTCAAAACCAACAAATTCTAACCACTTCTCAAAAGGAGGAACTGATCAAGTATCTGGTCAAATTCTTGGATCTAAAACTAAAGCAAGATAAGAAGTTAGAACTTGAAGAACTATTTACCGACCCAAATCCATACTACAATAAGGAAAACAAACTCACATTCAAAGACGGTACTACAATTGAAGAAGAACAATATAACTTCTTCTGGTACCACAAACTACTAGCAATCTACGACATAATAATCAATGAACAGCATTACAAGAACATTCTAGAAAGGTTACTAGTAAACAAAGATGATTATAGATATGTATCAAGTAATGATGCTGATAACTTATTAATAGCACTTACAGAAGAAATTGGAGCATTACATGCAGGATTCGGTACACCTTATTCGCATTACGACATCTTACAAACAATAAATGATCATGTTGCAGACCATTCAAAATTCTTATTAGGCTTCGCACTGCAAATCAAATTAGTTTTAGTCGTCTACTACTTAACTTATAAATTCGGAATAGATACTTCAAGATTCAAAAATCTAGAAGAAGCTTTTGAAAATGAAGGATATAACGTAGATGCAACTGGAGAATATGAAGAGGAGTAGAAATACTCCTCTTCATCCGCTTTTCACTGGTAGAGCCCAAAACTAATTCAAAAAGAAACATATTTATTTACTTCATGCAAACTTTATGATAAAATTAAATTATAAAATGGACCTTGAAAAAATAATAGAAGGAGGAAATGATAATGGTAAAAAGAGAAAGTATGTCAGAATGGAAGTTGACAAATTCAATGGTAACTGGATGCCCTATTAAAGTTGAAAGAGGAGCTTTTAGAGGACCATATGAAAGACAAGAAACTATATGCCTTACAGCTCCTAAAGTATTCGTAGAATCAAATCCGACTGAAATGTGGAATGTAACAATTTACGTAGAAAATGCTTTATTAAATAATCCTGAATCTATTAAAATTATAGAAGATCTTTATTTTGCAACTGAAAAAGATGCAATAGATTATGTTAAAAGACATTATCAAGTAGATTTAAGTATTGAAAGATTTAAAGAAGCAGGATTTAATGTAGAGGAGTAGAAATACTCCTCTTCTATCTCTAAAATTAAACTTTTGAGGAGGAACTAAAAATGTTAACCAAAAAATTTAAAGTCAAAGAATATACATCTTTTAATCAAGGTGATGAAAATGCTAGAACATTTATTGTACTAAATAAAGATAATAAAACAACAGGATTCTTTATCTACTATTCCAAAAAAGAATGGGAAGAAAATCAATGGAAAGAAGATGAAGAACCGTATGATGAATTGTTACTTCACTATGAACCATTAGATCTATATTTCACTATATTTAAAGGAAATGTTACATTCGAACAAGTACTTAAATGGCTAAAAGAACAATTTGAAGAAATTGAACTTGAATTTTAGAGGGATTTATTCCCTCTTTTTTATTTTGTAGAGCCCAATCTAGAAACATTTTTATTTACAATAAGCTTACGAAATGGTATAATTAAATTGAAAAATAAAAAAGGAGGAAGTTGTAATGAAAAGAATAACATGGTGGAACATAATTGGACAACAAACTATGATAGGGACTGACGAAGAAATACTAAAAAAAGCTGAAGAACTAGATTCTTGTGACATTCTGTATAATATAAGTATTATAAATGAAAAGGAGGAAAAAAGATGAAAGAAAAGAAATACAGAAGAATAATGGGACATCTTATTTGCGAAAGTCTTGGTTATTTAACTCCTACAGCTGCTAAAGAATGGATAAATTACTACAAAGAAGAAAAAGAATATTACTGTGAATGGGTGTATGACATGCTATTGAAAGGACTTAAAAACCCAACAAAATATGTATTAAAATCTGCAATCAAAAACAGACATTATCATAAAGGTAGTATGAAAAACTACAAAATTGCAAAGCAGCTTGTCGATGATTATTTTGACAAGAACATAAGTCCCCAATTTGCATCTTGGTTTTAAGGAGGTAAAATTATGAATATAAAAGAAATAAAAGCTCTTATAAATGACAAATTTGTTTATCACAAAAGACAAAACCAATATTATAGACTCGGATGCATAACTAAAGAAGAATGCGATGGGTATGATAAATTCATTCAAGACATGGAAGAATTAAAAAGATTTATAGATGAAAAAATTCAATATGCAAAAGAATTAGAAACACATCATTGCGAATTTAATGAAGATAGTTACTGTATCTATTGTGGTTTAGATGGAAGGGCTTAATTACCCTTCTTTTTTTTACATACCACTACAGACAACTACAGTCGATTTTCAAATGTGCACCTCCCTATTATATATAGGAGGAGTCGAACACAATAATTTTTAGAATCTTAAATAATCATTTTCATAAAATCTTACTCAAAATTTGTAATTTTTGCTTCCTCGTTCTTCCTCACTCTTTCACATAACTTTAAGAAACTTTTTTATTTACTTAAAGATAACTTTTTGATATAATAAAAATAAAAAGGAGGTTAATAAAATGACTGGTTCGGAAGCTATTGAAGCTTTCAAAAACGAAATTCAAGATATGAAGAAAAATGAAAAACATATCAGTAGAAAAAAATTAATTGAAATTTGGAAGACAAAATACTTTCCAAAAATTAAAAGTGACATGAACTACATCTATTGCCCAATATGTGGTTGTAGTTTAGATTGGGCTTGGTGTCCTAGTTGTAATGAATATGTATAAATTTCTTTTTTTAACAGAAGAGCGCTACAACCCGCTACAGTCAGTTTTCAAGTCTTCACCTCCCTATTATATATAGGGGTGTTTGAACTCAGCTCTTTTTCGAATCTTACGTAGCAAAATCAGTCTGCACTTTCGAAATTTTTACTAATTCTGCAAAATACTTCTTCCTCACTCTAGAACCATTACTCAATCTCCAACTGACATATTACAAAATAGAAGAGCCCTACAATTGTCTTCAGAGCCCCTTCTGAAGAGCCCTCCAAGCCCTAAAATTCATGAGCCGTGGAATCGCGTGATTAGAAGAGTTTTTCGAGAAAAACCCGCGGAAAAAGGGTACCCGACCCTGTGTAGATGACTGTGGCGAGCTGTCATATGAGAGCACTCAACTTCGCTTCTTAAGCCCTTAAAAGCCTCTGAAAAAGAAGAGCGCAACAGCCAAAAAGAAAAGTACCAAAGTGAATTACAGCATTTCTGATGTGCTCTTCTGTTCTTTCAGAGCCCTTTCGAAGGCATGCACCCTTATATATAGGGAGGATAAAGTGTTGAGTTCTTAAAATTTGCTTCAGAAAAAAAGAGCCCTATTCTGAAGTACTCTTCTGTGCTTCTTCAGACCACTTCAATACCCTAAAGTACTCCAAAGGTATAAGAGTGAGTGAGTTCGAAGGCTGCTTAGAAGCTTCAGAAGTATTCTAAATAACATTCTTTTGTTCATTTTGAATACTTAAGCCAGCTTTCGAGAGACTTGTTACAAACTGGAAAATTTTTGGAGAGTGGAGAAGTGCTCCAAAAGCAAAAAATAGTGGGTAGAAGCGCTCTGGAGGGCCTGTGTAGAGCTCGCGTCCCCCTCCCTCCGCCCTCCATTCCCCTTCCAGCCCTTCTCTCGATTAATATACCCAGTGTAGTTTCATTTCTATCTAGCTTTTTAAGCCTTAGAGCCTTTTATATCCTTTCATTTTTCGTTTTTAGTTCTTAATTTACTTAAAATAATTGTTTCAATTTAATTTTAATGTTTTTAAGTTTATTAGTACTTATATATATAGCCAAAGAAAGAAAGTCTTTTTAAGTTTTTTTAAGAGAGCTTTTTTAAAAAGAAATTCTTTTTATACTTTTACTTATATATACTTGACTTATACTACTTGGAAAATTCTTCCAAGTCTTAAGATTACAATTTAAGTTTTATGTTATGAGTTTAGTTTTTGTTTAATATTTCTTTTTATTTTGCACTAGAGAGGGGAGAAGAGGAAAAAGATAATAAATAGAAACATTTTTATTTACTTTATGAGTACTAAATGGTATAATTAAATTGATAATAAAAAAGGAGGTGAATTTAGATGGTAGAAAAGAAGGAAGAAAGTATAGAAGAAAGATATGACAGAATATATAAAAGATTTATGAATTTGAATGCAGATGGAAAACTATTTTTGATTTCGAATCTTTTAGGATGGCTTAAACATCAAGGAGAAATTGTAGAAAATAGAAGAATTTTAGAACATATAGAAAATTTTATAAAAAGTGAAGAAGAATTGAAATTAGATAAATCAATGTCATTAATAAAGATAGGAGGATAGAAAATGATAAAAGAACTTATAAATCATTGGAGAGAAGCTATTTTGTTTAGTAAAATAATGACAGTGATTTGGTTTTCTTCTCCGTTGTGGGTGGTGGGAGTAGCTTATTTGTTAGACAGATGTTTAGAAGATTATATTGAATGAAATAAGTTTAAAAAAAAGTTTGAAAAAGTCAGTAGAATATATTTACTTTCAGATAACTTTATTTTATAATATATTTGAAAATAAAATGGACCTTGAAAATTTAATAAAGAATTTAAGTGGCTGCTCCGAAAAGAAATTTGAATTTAAAAAGGAGGAGCCAAAATGGCAGAAAATAAAGAAAAGTTTGGGTTTGATAAGACTTTGAAGGAAATCAAGAATTTAGTGAAAGACAGACTTTCAATGAAAGAAAATACCACAGGGAATAGTTTCTTCAGCGGAAGTGATAGGTTTTGCAAATTAGTTAAGACAGGAAAAGAAGGAGTATATTTAGAATTGAACGTGAAATTATCTGATACAACGATTAAAAAACTTGGTCCAAATCTTCAAACATTCTCGAAAGTAGAAGCGTCTAAGAAACACCTTGGAACTTTAGTCCACATTCTGAAGAGCAATGACGAAGCAGAAGTAAAAGAAGCTCTTCATGAGGCTTGGAAGAATTTCCAAGATATGGTAAATCGGAAGGGTGAAGAAAAGAAAGAAGCTTCAACTTCTAAGACTATCCAAAAGTCTGGAAAATCCAAACTCAATAAGAAGAATAAAAAAGCTTCAGTTGCTGCTTCAGAAGTTGTAACAAGAAAGATGACTCAAGAAGATTTAGATCGGCTTAATGAATATAAAAAGAAGAAGGGCAAAATTGAAATTGCAGCCCAAGCTCCTGTAGAAACGTTACCTGTGAAAGTAGAAGATCGTAAAGAAGAAAATCAAACAGAAAATATACAGACAGTAGAAGTTAATCAATAATTGTTTTTAGGAGCAGCCACTTTTATAGTTTCTAAAATTCATCTTGGAAGGAGGTGATGATATGTATAAAGTAAATTCAATTGCAGACGATCGTAGTAAATTTAAAGACGAGTTTAAGTATATTGAAAAATTCAACAACTACAATGAATTACCAGAACCCTTTGAAGAAAGTAATATCAAAAATTTTTGGAGAAAGATTTTTTCATTCTCACCAAAATATATTGATTTTAGACAAGTATATATTAATACTAAAGACCCTTGCAGTAGAATCTATAATACGTGGATATTTTTCTTTTTTGATGTAGCTTACGCTGTAGTAGATATGGGAAATGATGAAATAAAAGTCTTTAAAATTGGATGTAAACATGAATATACTGAAGAAAGTCATGAAAGATTCATACATACTTATACTTGTAAGAAATGTGGATTGACATTTTCTGTTGATTCTTCAGATTAAAGATTAAATATAAAAAAAAATTTTCCTTTCTCTTTTTTTATTTGAAAAATGTTAAAAAAAGAGACACCATTTGTTTTCTACTGTATTTACTTTTAGAATAAATTATGGTAATATATAATCAAAGGAAAAATTAAAATCTAAAGAAAGGAGGTAAGTAAAAGATGCCCGTTAAAAAGATTAAGAAACAGCCTGAAGAAAAGGAGTTTGTCAATGAATTTGATAAGTCTTTAAAAGTTATTCGGTCAATGGTCCTCAAAAACAAAGGTTTTGTAGAAAGACCAATAACGACGGGATATTCTTACTTTAAGGGGAATGTACGTCTTCTTAAATTGGTCTATTCTGCAGGCGAAATTGTCCTTGAAATTAATACTGAACTTCCAGAAGAATTGGCAAAACTTCCAGGGATGAAATATTACACAAGACAAGAAGCTTACAATGAACATTTGGGAACAGTAAGATATAAATATGAAACTCAAACAGCAGACCATATAAAAGATATAGTAAAAGCTTCTTTGGAGAATTTTAAAGAACAAGAAAAAAAGAGGCTATTAGTAAGAGGGGTAATCTAAACCCCTCCATTTTTGTATTATTCGATTTATTGAACCTTGAAAATAAAATAAAAGGAGGATTCAATAATGGCAGAAAATGAAATTATTGACAGAGGTGTTACTTTAAATAATGGAGCAATTGTGATTGATTCAAAAATAGTCGATGACATAACATATATCATAGCTTTAAAACCAAACAATTCTCTCACTCCGTATGTAACTTGGATAATAAGCAGAAATGGAGAACCAATACTCGGACATTACTTTGCAACATTAAATGATGCAGTTAGAGATTTTAGAATGAGACCATCAAAGAAGATTGATAAAATTAATTTTTACAAAGACGAAATTCCAATTGCAATTTTGGAAGATACAGAGTTAGAAAGATATTTAGTAGTTGTTTATGATGAAAATGACGGATTAACAGTTGTAAATGCAAATCAAATTCGTGATAATCTTGAAAACCCATTAAACAATGTAAAAACAGTCGAAGATATTATTGAAGTTTTGAAAAACGAAGCAGAAACTAATAAAATTGATTGTATAGTATATAGCAAAGACTATGATGCAGTAATAACTGGAATAGGGAAGACTAATTTTTAATCTTTCCTATTCCTCTCACTAAAAATTCGGGAGGCTTAAAATGGCTTTCAGATTTGATGCTAAAGATATTGAGAAACTACCAGAACATGTAAAACAAAAAATGATAGAAGCTGATCCAACATTAGTTGAAGAACTTTATCCATATCATTGGACTGGAATTGAACCAACAAGTTATACATCATTTAAAGTTGTTTTGACAGATCATACAATATGTGAATTATCAATATATGAATATATAGAAATAAATCCGAAAATTAAAGAAATATGGAGTAATTATCTTCATTTATGTTATATTTCTGGCGAACAACTAGTAAAAATGCCTAAAGAATGGGAAAAAGAAATATTTAAACTTCTTGGACTAGAAGAAATATGGAAAGAAGAAAGAGAATCCAATAAATATGAAAAATCATTTCCACGTCTTAAAGAATTTCTTAAAGAATGTATAGATGAAGGAATAGTATAAAATGAATAAAGAATATTTTATTAAAGATTAAGCCTATAAGGCTTTCTTTTTTTTATTATTTAATTCTTTTTATGAGCTTCTATTTTAATCTAAAAGTAATCATTTTTATTTATATATATAATTATATTAAAATAACAAAAAGAATTAAATAGAAGCCCGTTAGAGTGTTAAAAAGAAATTACTAAAAAACGTAAAAAATAAAATAATTTATAGTTAAGTACTCTTAAAAATAGTAAAAAAAAGAATAATATTATTCTTTATATATCAATCCATTTGAATAAAATTCATAATCATTATCTTTTATATCTTGTATTATTCTTTCATCACTTAATTCATCATCAATTATTTTATATCCTAAACTTTCAAGTTTTTTACTTACATATTTTACATCGTCTTGAATCACATTTTGTATCTGTTCAAATATGTTAGTTATTCTCTTATAAATATTATTACCGTCATAAATTATTGAATAATGTATACGTAGTCTAACAATCATTGTATTAAAATGGTCATATCGGTAAAAATCTCTGTTTTTCTCAATATCAAAAGTAAAAAATCTTGTTACATTGAAAACTTGAAACAATTTATATTTTTTATAAAGTTCTTCAAGTTTCAACCTTTCTAATATCTTTAAAATATTTTCTTCATATAAATTTCCATAAAATGCTACTCCATCTCCTTGCTGATTATTTAGACTATATCTTAAATCATTAGTTGGATATCCATATTTTTCTAATTCTTCTCTAAGTACATTCGATAATGTTTCATCAATAAAATCATATTTCATATTTCTTACTTCATCTATTGCTTTTTCTTTAGCTTTTGGTTCAAGTTCATCGAACTTATAGATTTTATACACTTTTGTTACTTCTCTCATTTATTATCCTCCATTTCATTGAATTATCCATTTATTTTATCAATTATATTATAACATCAAAATATCAAAAAATAAATAACTTCTAAAAAACAATTTTTCTTTAATAAAAATAATAAATATATAGAATTTAAGATAAATTTTAGATTTTCTAATACGTCTCTATAGCTTCTTAAATTAAATTTTAATATAAAAATATTTATACCATATTTAATAGGCTTAGAATTTAAAATAGAAGCACAATATAGAATTTACTTAAACAAAAAAAATAAGCCCTTACAGGCTTATTTTATTCTAATTAAAGATAGTACTACAGGATACGATCAAGGAACTTTAAATCAAGCTAGTTTATTTTGTATGTATGATACTGTTAATATAGAGAATGTATATTTATAGATATTGGATGGGTAGTAATAATACTATATCGACTCCATTTTATATAAGACAATTTTTTCATTTCCAAAAATATTATCTGTTAAATTTAATTCTAAACGACCTATACTGTGTATTGTTACTGAATCGATTTTGTCGATTAATATCATAATTATATTACTATCATCATGTGAATCTTCGAATATTCTAATTGTAATATGTCTATCTTCAACTCTAATTGAACATTTTGAGAACCTTTTTCCTCCATCAAAACTAACTGCAGTTAGAGCTTCATTATCATTATTAAAAAAATCATTAGCTAATGTATCTAAAACTTTATGCAAGTCAAACATTTCATTATCCCTCCTTTAATATACAAAATATTCCCAAAGTTCAACGTATTCTTTAAGAATATCATTTGTATATCCCATTTTTTCTAAAGCTACATCATAAGTAAAATGTTCTTTTTCAGCCAAAGTCTTAAGTTCTTGGACTTCTAGATTTTTAAGAAGCTCAACAAATCTGTCATATTTCTTGTTATGTTCTTCAATATCTTTTATCAAATCATTTTTAGAATAACAAGATTTACTTATTTGAAATATATAAGTCTTATTAATTATTATTTCTTCTTCTTCTAATTCTATTCGATAAGCTCCTTCGTTAGAGTCTTTATACTTCTTGTTAAAACGTTTTAATACTACAAATTGTTTGTCTTTATTATTCAATACGAAATATACAGATTCAATATCCTCTCGATCATCTATTGTAACACATGAAATATCTACATTTGCATCTGGATATCTTATAGTAACATCAACCATTCTTATAACCTCCTCATCTAAAATTTTAACTTATTTTTATTATAAAATATCGACATATTCAGCAACTAAACAAAGAACTTCCATATAGCTTTTAGCATTTAATGCTTTTTCTTCAAATTCTCCTGCTTTATTCTTTTGACCAGCTTGTTTAAGAGCTTTTGACACCTTACCTATAATATTAAAGACATTCCCATTTTCGCCGATCAATTTTACTTTAGGTTTTATTGTAGATTCAACTTTTATACCAGAAACATCAGTCTTTTCATCGAACCTTTTCAAGAATTCGTCAAACGATTCAATTAATTCAGTCTGATCTATTTCATAATATTTATCATCTAATCTAGACAAACTTTCATATTCTTCTTCACCATCATAATATTCGTCGTCATCCAAAGATTCTCTATTTTCTTCGTGTATTTTCATATTTTCTAAAATCATTTTAACATCTTTTAGTATTTCAAGTAGTTTATCAAAATGTTTAATTTTCATTGCAATTCCTTTTTTACAATATTCAATCAAATCATCAATATCTTCTGAATATCCATTCATATCCCATTGAGACCAACCACCATTCTCAACTTGGTAATTCATATTTCCAAGTTGAACAGCTGCTTTGTGTCTTAGAGTAAAGAATTTAGAAATTACTTCAAGTCTACTCATACCTTTACATTCATTTTTTCTCCATTTATTATAAACTTCATCCATAAGTTGCTGTATTAAGCAATCATCTGACATTTAAAATTCACCTCTTGTTATATAAAGTTTTACGATCAAAAACCATTTTAAAAAATCAGATTTTTTGATTTTAAGTTTTTTAAGTTCTTTGTCGATATCCATTTTATCACCTCACTCTTGAGATTTACAATTCTTACAAATATAAAGTCCTATATCATCGATTGTTAATTCATCTTTTGGATATAACTTATCACAATGGTCGCAATAATCATATTTATCATTGTCAAATTCATAATTCACTTCAACTTTTGTCCAATCAATACCATTTTCTCGTCTAAATTCTGCAAATTCCTCTTCAGCTTCTTCACGAGCTTTATCAATAGCATCTTGTACTGCAGCATCTTGTTCAAAATCTTCTATATCTACAATTAAATCATCTGGAACTTCTATTTCTTTATAATGTTCAAAATGAAATATATGTTTTACTTTAACTATCATATTTATATACCTCCTAATTTAAAATTACATCAATAATATCAGTATTTTCAGAAACTTTAACTGTAAAACTTTGGTTATGAAGTATTAAAAATTCTGATAATGTTTGAAATTCATTATAATTGACACTTATTTTACGTTTTTCTTCCATGATACTCAATAATTCTTCTAAATTTCTTTCTGTCATTATAATTTCCTCCTTTATTTTTATTTTTACAATATAATTATATCATCAAAATATCAAAAAATAAATAAATATGTTAAAAATGTTTATAAAGATTGTGTAAAAATAACAGATTTTAAAATCTGTTATAAATCTTTTTCTATATCGTCAATAAATTTCTGTTCTTCTTCAGACAACTTCTTACCATCAATAAGTTTTTTCATAATTTTTTTATGTTTATCTTCTTCAGTCTCACCACATAATTTAACTGTAATTTTATGTAAATCTTGCTGCATATTATCTAACATTGTTACAATAGCAAATAATGAATAAACTGAAGCTAAAATAAACTTATCTCTGCCAGCAATCGTTGACATGGGAATTCCAACACTCAATTCTTCACAAGCTTCATCAATATAATCTTGTGCAATTTTATCATCTATTAAAGGAGTATTAACTGTAGAACGTTTTCTCATTTTTAATCACCTCCTTAATATTCAGTATATGATACATATAGTAATTGTGTTACAAAATTTATGAATATTGATTGTTAATCTTGAATATAAATTCCTTCATTTTTAAGTCTTTCAATACTTAAATCTAAATTAAAATTATCTTTTATATATTTAACTGCTTCTTCTTCAGTATCAAAAAATAATTCTTTATAAGTTTTGATAATAAAATCTGGAGTATGAAATATATCGTCTATATAATGACTTACCTTATATTGTTTTGAATTATTATATCCATATTCTGGAGCTGTTAAAATGACATATTCTTTCTTATCAATTTCTCCATAATCTCTATAAGCTCCTCTTCTATTATTAGGATCGTGTGTCAACATCATTGTTGACATAACCCATACATTACTTTCTAATCTTTTAACATTTTTCATTTATTTATCTCTCCTTTCATTTAACTGAAAATATAGATAATATTTCATCAATAAGTTTAACATCTTTTATAACTAAATCCTTTAATCCATTCATTCCAATATAGTCGAAGAATTTTTCCTTTGTAGGCCAATATGCTATAGTATTACAATAATTACATTCGTCACAAATTCTACTTCCATCTTTTGAGATTTTAACAACTTTGCAATTTAAACATACAGTAACTTTTCCTTTAATATTTTCAAATTCTTCCATAAAAACCTCCTTTTTATTTTTATAATACCATCATTTTTGCTAAAAATAAATAAAACATATAAAAAAATGACTGACATTTTATATCAGTCACACTTTAAAGGAGAAAACCATAATGACAGAAAATAATTGCAGATTAGATGTAAAACCACCAACAACTACCAAAAATCAGATTTGTCATATAGACAAATCTCAAAAAAATAAAACTTATACAACGATCTTAAGGAAGAGGAGTCACCACCTAACCTGCAATAATAATTATACCAAAATTATTTCAAATATTAAATGGTAAATTTTAACTTATATCTTTAAATCTTTTATATCGGTTATGATTATCTTTGATATTCATATCTGATATTTTATCTAAATGTATATCAATATTCTCAATTACATCAGGATTCATATGCTTTTCAGGAATATTTAATTCTTTTCCTTTTTGTATCAATAAATTCATTGCATCTTTACATGTATTTATTAATTGTCTTATTCCATCAATATGATATAAAATTGTATCTGTATCATTATCTTCCATTTTTACTATATCTTTTGCAACTAAATTTATCATTCGTGGAAGTTCGATATAAGTATCACATACACCATTGTCAAATAAATTATGAAATGTTTCTTCATCAATTAATACATCATCTTCTGATACAATCTTCATTCTTCCATCCATTCCATATCTTGTTTCATGTTCCATATTTAAACCTCCTTTTTAATAAAGTCAGAACAAATTGGCATATCAAAATATACAGTCTCAAACGGTCCATGACATAAACCTATTTCATCTGTTAATTTTTCATATAACTTGCAATTTTCACATATTTCGTATTTTTCTTCACATTCCATTTCTTGTTCCATTTTTTAACCTCCTTTATTTTTATTTTTACAATATAATTATATCATCAGAATTTCCAAAAATAAATAATATTGTTGAATAATTTTATAAATTTGTCTGTTATGTTACTAATTTAATTTCATTTTCTTCTATTTTTTCATCATTTTTCTTCTTATTCTTAAAACTAATATTCATATGTTTATAATTTTCAATAGCTTCTAAAACAAGTTTTTCAATAACTTTAAAATCATTACCAGAATAGATCCATTTTGCAGTTCCCATATGTTTTTCTTTTGCTTCTTCATCAGTTAAAATTTTCATTCCTTCAACAGAACTTACATGAACATTAAATTCAATTTTATATCCACTTTTAGTTTTTACAACTTTTAATAATCGTATCTTATTTGAATCAAATATGCTTGAACCAGATTTATTTTTAACTTCTATAAATTTTATATCTTCTGAATTATCAATTAACTTTAATATTTTTTCAAGAACTTCGTTATATACTTTCTCACCTCCATTTTCAATATTCTTTTCACTAATGCTAATTTCATTTACCATTTTAAAAACCTCCTTTTGATTTTGTTATTTTGCAGTATAATATATTTTATCAAAATCAATTATATAACATTCAATAAAAACTTTTTTCTTAACCTACGCAACCTATGCCATTACACCAAAACGTTTGTAAAAACGGAAAGGTGTTTGTTTTATTAAAAACAAACAATATATTTATAAAGAAAGGTTAAGAAAAGTTTTGATTATATTCAACCTTATATATAGGTAAATACAAGGATGAATATAAGGATTATATAAAAAAAATAGACCTAAATGGTCTATTTTCAAAAAACTAATTTGTATAATATGTTGGAGAATGTAAATATCAAAAATACATCGATGAGAATATTATTATATTTTCTCATCGTTTACACCTCCAAACTATTAAATTTTATTCAATAATAATATATTACCACACGTACCTAAATATAACGTTCAATTTTAATTTTAAACCACATTTAATATTTCTAAAACACTCTATATGACACTAAAAATTTAATTTAAGGTGAAAATATTTAGATATTTTTTTGAAACGTCTATCACTGTCTATTTTATTAACTATTTTATTTATGTATTAATATAAATAAACATTTAAAAGTTATTGTGATTCTTCAAATTTCTGTTGTAAAACGATATTAATATAGTAAGTATTATTCTCTTTTACTGCTAAATCCAATGAAGCAATAAATTCTTTTACTTCAGATCCTTTAAATACACCACTTACATTTATTTTATAATTCTTTGATGATTCAACTTTATAAGAATTATTTTGAGATTCATTTGTAGTATTTTTCAATCCTAATTTATTAATATAATAACTGAGGAAACTTTTCTTTACATTCCATTTCTTTGCAATCTCATTTCTTGTATATTTCTGTAAATAACTTTTAAGATATTCTGCTTTTTTATTATCATCTAATTTCTTAAACTCATCTAATGAAATCAAAATGTCTGACATTTTATAATATCTCACCTTTCCATCATTTTCTAAATTTATATATTTTTTCTTTTCAAGACCTTTCAAATAATCAACAGGAGTCATAACAGTTACTTTCTTTTTACCTGTAGTTACAACCTTTTTACTCCTACACAGTCTTTTCTTTTCTAAAATATCATTTTTGAATAATTCTTCATATTCATTTCTTTCCATTTGATTTTCCCTTATTCTTAATTTCTTTAAGAATATATGTTAAATATGGATGAGCACGTTGAATTTTAAAATTATCTTTTGGATATTTTTGTTGATACTCTTTAATACATTGTTTAGCTAGTTTTATAGGGTCTCCACTATCATGATTGCATTCACAAACTATTTTCCAACCTTCAGGTACATTAGTATCATAATGTATTACTTTTTTAGCAGTATTTAGGCGTGTTAATTCTTGAGATAATTCTACTTTAACTTTCGGTACTTCAACTGGCTTTTCAATTTTTATTTTCTTTTTCTTTACAATCTTTTTCTTTATCAATATAAATCACCTCAAATCATAACATCAATTATCTGTGCTGCTTTATTGACATATTCTTTTGCAACTTGTAAATTTTCTTGTATATTTTTTATTGATTTATTTATTACTGCAATATTTGTTAAAACTATTTTTACATTTTCTACATATTGCTCAAGTTGTTTCTTGATATCATCATCCATTACAAAATCATATTCGTCTTTAATTGTATTATAAAGTCTATTTGCATCTCTGTATAAATCTTTACCATTATATTCCATGTTTAATTCATCAATACTTTTAGATACTTTATTTAAACAAGAAAAAATATCACGAAATTGATTTTGTATTGCTAAAGCTTGTGTTGATCTGTCTTTCATTTTAAATTCACCAGAGCTTTTTTCAATTCATTTAAAGAATGAATTGAATCATCAATCTGTTCAATAACTGATTGTTTATTCGAGTCGACAATAAAATATCCTTTTCCAGGTCTTTCATTTCCATCTTTATCTGTAAAGAATGTTTGTAAAGCTACACAGTATTTTTTATTTACTTTACCTAATAAAGCTTTACATAACTTTGAGCCTTTTTCAAATTCATTTACTACAATAGGGTCATTATCCCAAAATTTTTCCTTTGTCATTTTAACCTTCCTTTCTCATTTCATTATTAATAGCTATAAGATTTTCAATCTGCTTTTTAACAGCTTGAAGTTCTTTTTGACTGAGTTTTGGAAGTAAGACAAATATTCTTTCTAATATAGGTTTGTTATAAGCTCCTTGTGTCCTAGCCATTTTATCAGCACCTTTCTAAATCATATACTTTTTAGTTTTAATATCTTCATAATTAATAAACGGAACTACTTTGACTGTGTAATTATTATTCTTATTTAACATTCTTACTACTGATGGACTTGCAGTAACACATCGAACTTTTAACATAAATTTTTCTTGCACTTTTTCCATTATTACAAATACCACTTTTCCATTTTCATCCAATTATTTTCACCTCCTTTATTTTAAATTATATCACACAAATTTCAAAAATAAAATAAATTTTATTATAAAAGTACTAATATAGTTTAAAATAATATAATTTTAAATAGGAAACTCATTACAAAAGATAAATATTTTATCATGTATAACGTAGAAACAAAAAGGTTATAATAATACTGCAAAAATAAAATTAACAGAGAGAGGAGAGAAAGTTAAATGGCCAATAGAAATAAATTGAATATACCTGAAGCTAGACGAATGCTTGATAAACTTAAAATTGAAACAGCTTCAGAATTAGGAATTACTAACTACGATCAAATTGATAAAGGTCAACTTTCTTCAAGAGACAATGGAAGAGTTGGAGGAAATATGGTTAGAAAAATGATAGAAGCTTATGAGCAGAGATATAAAAATCAATAAATAAATAAGGCCACCTGAAAAGGTGGCCATTTTATTTTAGTATCATCGGACCTTTTTTATAATTTTCAACTATAGGACATTTTTTATTACAATCTGAATTTTTATGAACAATTTCTGTTACTTTAACTAACTTACCATCTTTGTCATACTCATAAATAACTTTTTTTACCATATTTATAATTAACCTCCTCTCAACTTTTTTTAATTTGTTTCCTCCTTAATTACATCTACTATATCCACATGCCGGACAGATAATACAACCTTCAGCATTTCTTAATTTTTTCCCACAATCAGGACAAGTAATATCATATTCACTATCATAAGTTACAATTTCAGTAATCCTTGATTTTTCTATTGTTTCATTTTTTTTAATATATTTTTCAATTAATCTTCCAATTGCATCTGGACAAGATCGTCCTTCCATAAGCGGATCATTTGCTTTTGCTCTCATAAAAGACACACAAGAATCTCCTTGTTTTAACAACTTAACAATATACATCGGATCAACATTACATCTCAATAATGCAGATACTGCCATTGCTAAAGCTTCAGTATTACATTTACATCCTCCATTCTTATTAGTAGTTATAAATACTTCAGTTAATTCTTTATTAGTTTCATCAAATACTAAATCTACAAATAATTTACCACAACCAGTTTTAACTCTTATTGTCCTTGAAGGTGCATCTGTAGCCACTTCTTTTGGAATTATTTTCGCTGGCATATGTTCATATACTATATTTTTTGAAAACTCTTTATTTATAGTTATAGTTTCTTTTGAACTAACAACTGGTTGATCTTTTCTTGATCCATCACGATATACTGTTATTCCTTTGCATCCATGTTCCCAAGCTAACATAAAAATATTATACACATCTTGTTCAGTCGCATTATATGGTAAATTAACAGTTTTAGAAACAGCATTATCAGTATATTTTTGAAATGCAGCTTGCATTAAAACATGATATTCTGGAGAAATTTCATGAGCAACTCTAATAACTTCTTTAAGATCTTGTGGTAAATCTTTAGATGATTTAATATGTTTCAAATTTCGTTCTTCTAATATTTGTTTAACAATTGGATGAAATACCGTTATTTCTTCTCCATTCAAAATTCTTGAAGTTGTTTCAATTTCGTATAATGGTTCTATTCCATAATTAACCCCTGCAATTCTTGAAATAGATCCTGTAGGAGCAATAACAGTTCTTGAAGCATTTCTTAAATATTTAAGTTTGTCTTTATAAATTGACTTCTCGAAATTTGGAAAATTGCCTTTCTCTTCACCTAATGCTTTAGATACATCTAATGCTGTAGAATTAATATATTTCATAATACTTTCAGCTTCATTTAAAGCTTGTTCACTATCATATGGAATTCCAAGTTTTAGTAAAGCATCTGCCCAACCCATTACACCAAGTCCGATTTTTCTATTTCCTAAAAGTAAAGTATAAAACTTATCAATTGGAAACTTTGTTAAATCTACAATATTATCTAAAAACCTTACACCAACTTCAATTGTTTGATCTAATTTTTTATAATTCCATTTTTTATTAACAATCATGTTTGATAAATTTATAGATCCGAGATTACAAGCTTCATAAGGATAGAGCGGAACTTCACCACATGGATTTGTTGATCTTATTGGACCTAGTTCAGGTGTAGGATTATGTCTATTTATTGTATCTAAAAATATAAGTCCAGGTTCTCCACTTTCCCAAGCCCTTTTTACAATCAAATTAAATAATTCTCTTGCATCAACCTCTTTATCAAATTCTTGAAAACCTGGGAAATGAAGTCTATATTTACTTCCATTTAAAATTGCACGTATAAAATCATCCCATACACCTATTGACAAATTGAAATTTTCCATTATACCGGGTTTCGATTTTAAATTTATAAAATCAATAATGTCTGGATGCCATATTTCTAATAAACCTATATTTGCTCCTCTTCTTACGCCTCCTTGTTTTACAGCTTCAGTAGCTGAGTTGTGTATTTTCATAAATTCAATTGGTCCAGATGATTTACCCTTTGTTGTACTAACTAAAGAACCCTTAGGTCTTAATTTTGAATAATTCATTCCAGTCCCAGCACCGGTTTTATGAATTAGCATTATCTCTTTTACAGATTCTCCAATACTTTCCATATTATCATCTATATCAATTACTGTACAAGCACAATATTGTTTATAACGACTATCAATATTTTTGCCAGCATTCATTAGAGTAGGTGAATTTGGCAGAAAATTTAATTCTAACATATGTTCTAAAAATCTATTTTTCCATTTTTTTTGTAATTCTTCATTTTTTTCAGCTTTTGATATCTCATCTGCTACTTTTTCAAATCTTTCTTCAGGAGTTTCGATAATTTCTCCTTTATCATTCTTTTCTAAATACCTTTTTTCTAAGATTTTAATTGCAGCATCTAAAAACATAAATTAATCCTCCTTTATTTCTTCAGCTAATTCAAATGATTCCAAACCTAATTCATTATACACCTTCCTTTTTAACCAAAGTATAAAACTAAATATCATTTTATCAATTATATTCAAATTTCTCATAATTTTAAGTTCTGCTTTTACATTTCTATTTTTTAACCAATCTTCACAAAATATCAAAAATAAAATATTATCGATATGGAATTTTTTAAGATGATAATTAAAAAATTCATTAGTATAAATAACTGAATTATCACCTTCAACAACAAGTTCATATATATTGTCAAGTTCTATTATAACTTTATTTATCTTAATATCAGGTCTAATTATTTCTGTATATACTTGCAGCAAATATATCTCCTCCTTTTAAACTTTTGGAGGAACTGGCTTGTTTTCTTGATTTTGATATTTACCTTTCTTGTCAGCATATGATATTTCACATACTTCGTCACCAGTCAAAAACATTACTTGTGCCAAACCTTCATAAGCATATATTTTTGCTGGTAAAGGAGTAGTATTAGATATTTCTAATGTCGGATATCCCTCCCATTCTGGTTCAAAAGGAGTTACATTAACAATAATTCCACATCTAGCATATGTTGATTTCCCCATGCATATTGTAACTATATTTCTCGGAATTTTAAACCTTTCAACTGAAACAGCTAACGCAAAACTATTGGGAGGAATAATGACAGCTTCATGTGGTTGAACTTTCTTCTCAAATAAAAGTTTTGGATTGAAGTTTTTCGGATCTACTACATAATCATCTAGATTTGTAAATACTTGAAAAACATTTCCAGCTCTAAGATCATAGCCATAACATGAAGTTCCATAAGAAATAACTGGAATAATTTTTGAAAGAGCTTCTCCACATTCTACATTAGAATTAAATATAATTTCTTTTACTTGTTTTGGTTCAAACGGATCAATCATTTTGTACCTCTCAACATATTCTCTTATTTGTCTGTCAGATAAAACTCCCATCAATAAGTCCTCCCTTAAATATCATTTTTCTTCTAATATTAGTAATCCTCCATGACTTATATGAAGATATTTAATACCAGTTAATGTGTCTTCTAAAATATAAATATTTCTAATAGTACCTGGCAATGATTGTCTATAAACTACTTTAAATCTTTCGTCTTGCACACCATCTGCATGAGATTGTGAACATGCTGTCAATAATACAATAATACATAAAATTAAGATAACAATATTAAATATTTTCATTATTAATCTTTCTCCTTCATATTAATTTAAGTTGTAGATTCATAAGGACAATCTAACGTACATTTACTACAATATTCCGAACAAACCAATTCATTGCAAATGTTACATGGACAGTCAAGATTACATTGGTTATTTTTAATTTCTACAGCAGTTATCCCATATTTATTTACAAACGGATCTGATTCAGCAACAAATTCACTTACATTATAATCATCTACAACTGGTTCACCAGTTGTTTCAAACATACGAAATTTATCACCTTTTTTAAGATCTTCAAAATTAATATTTCTCCATTCTCCATCTACAAATTTTTGAACTTTTCTAAAATCTTGATTTTCCATAATATTACCTCCATTATTAATAAGTTATATTAAATAAATCTGGTAAAGAACATATACACATTCCACTTCCACCATTTTTAGAATTATTGGGACAATTACCACAAATATTATTTAGATTATGCTCACTTTCTTTAACAAATATCTTTATTTCTATAGTTTTATCTTTATTAAACTGTAAGATTTGTTTTATATTATCCATTTTTATCCTCCTTTCATTTGTATTCTTTCATACCCTTCAATACGCGTTCTGAATATTTACTTCTTGAAACTACTTTTGAAGGCCCACGATTGTAAGCAGTTAATGCTTTATGATAGTCATTATTAAATCTTTTAAGCAAATAAGATATGTAGTAAGCACCAAGTTTTATATTTTTATGAGGGTCAAAAAGTTTATCTTTTTTATACGTTTCATTTGGAAAAATTTTTGACCATAACCATTTTGCAGTTGAATCTTTATAATTGATTTGACATAAACCAGCAGCAATTCCATTATCTGCAAGATATTCAAAATTACTTTCTACTTCAATTAAACTTAATAATAGATTTGGATTGATATTATATTTGTTTGCTTCTTCAAAAATTGTAACTACAACTGAATAAGGTAAATTAGTCTTATTTGATATATTTTCATATTGTGAATTAGTCGTTTCTTTTTCTTCAATTTTTGTTTCTTCTGTTTTAATACATATTTCTTTTTCAACAATATCAGTTTCATTGATATCTGTTACCATAATAAAATTTACAATTACCATTATAAATAGCAACAACAAAACAGTCTTTTTAATTACATTCAATTTAATCCTCCTTTTATATTATTTCAATTATAATTATATCATAATGAAACAATTTTTTAAAAACATAATCTATATAATACATCTATTATTTTTTATATTAAAATCACTAAGCTTCTTAAACTTTCTAATGTTAACAAGAAATTCATAGTAACTATGACAAGGTTCTGGAAGTTTGCTTAATCTGTCTAATATATCTTTGATTAACATGTAAGCTTTTGCATAATGATAATGTAATTCATCTTTAACTTCATGTATTGTATAACGTTGCTCTAATAACTGAATAACATATTTTTCAAACGGTGTAAAATTCTTATTAAGAATTTTGTTTAATTCTTTAAAGTCCAAACACTCATAATCATAGTATAGTCTTATTATCTTAAATACTCTTTCAACATTATTACTAGTAGTCCTCCAATCATCAAATCCAACAATTGACATAACTTCTGATATTTTCTTATTTAGATGTATTATACAATAGTATATCAATCTTTCTTTATTAGTTAAATAATGATCTACAACATATTCAACAATATCAAATATCTTTCTTTGTCTTTCGATTTCTTCAATATCATAATCATTATAAACAATTACATCTTCAAGTATTTCATCTAAAGATAATTTTCCAAATGCAGAAAGTCTGAGTCTCCAAGATACATCAGAAGTATTTTCATTTAAATTAACATACATAATATCACTTCCAAATATTATTTTAGTTCCCAATATGTCTTCAAACCAACTTTTTTACATTTTTCACAAAAACAATCATAACATAATACATCACCATATTTTATGAATGGTTTTACTTTTATCCATATTTCATCTGAAACTATAAAATCATGATTATATCTACCACATTCTTTACAAAATGAATTAATTAAAAAATAACGTTTTAAAAAAAGCTTTACATGAACTCTTATAAAATAAAATAACTTCATTCCAACACCTCTTTCAATTCTTCTCTAATTTTCATAAGTATTTTACCAAGTTTATTTTGTCCTTTACCATTACAAACTCCCCAATACATATCATCCCAATAATTTCCTTCAATTAATTCAGCATCTCCTGTTTCTAATAATTTTTTTCTTAACCGTTCATTTCTCATAAACTTATTTCTAACTAATTCTTCCATTATCTCATCTTTAACTTGTTCCCAATCAGACCTTAAAGGTATTGAATGTCCTAACTTCTTCGCTTCAAGTGCAGACAAATTAACAAACTTTAATCTAGTATTTATATCTAAAGTTTTTGCAGCCTGAAAAGCTGCTTCAACACTTCTATATGTTATTCCCTCGTAATAAACTTTACATGTATAAAAATTACTCAAAAATGAATATGGTCCTCTGAATGAAGTTATCTTATTCATATATTACCACCTCATAACTCTTCAATGATTTTCCATACATTTGGTCTTAAAAAACTATTGAAACTTAAAAGTTCAAACAAATATTCAATTTTTTCAACATCCTTTTTACATCTAATATAAGTTAACTTTTCTATGTTATCATAAATTTTAACTAATTTTGAAGCTAATTTAATTATATCAATATTATTTTTGACCTTTTCTAAGACTGTTTTAGAGCCTTGCAAATTTTTATTTAATATATTATCATTTAAAATATTTTCAATTAAATCTGGATTATCTCTAATTAACTTAAGAGCTGTCTTTTCACCTATGCCCCTTACACCTGGTACATTATCTCCTTTACATCCAGTTAAACACATTACATAATAATACTGACAGGGTTCAATTTCAAATTCTTTTTTAAACGATTTAATGTCATATAATGTTATATTATTACCACCTTTATGTGATAATAAATTTATATTTTCAGTAATCAATTGATAGTAATCATGATCAGAACTTAAAATTAAAACATTTTGACCTAACTTTGATTTTATATTTGCTAACGTACTTATTACGTCATCAGCTTCCCAACCTTTTGAATATACTTGATCTATTCCCAAATGAATAAGTAATCTTTGTAATATAGCTCTTTGAGTTAAAAAATTTTTTAATTCTCTTTTTGATTCTTCATCGTTTTTTTGTCTATTCATCTTATATTCAGGATAAATTGATTTTCTATATTCACAGTTTCTGTCCCAAGCCACATAAAATCTACCTTTATCATTTAAATATTCTTTCTTCAAATGTATTAAAGAATTTATAAAACCGTAACAGACACCAGTATATACAATTTTATCATCTATTTCAGTTGAAAAATTCTTATGAATAAAAAAACTTTTATACGCTAAGTTATTCCCATCAACAATAATTGTATCATACATATTTTCACCCCTTAAATAATTCAAAAGAGGCTATTATTTATTTTTGTAATAAAGCCTCTTTTGAAAACAGAATAGTTAATTGTTTAACTTATTTTATTTAGATTTCTTTTTAGATTTAGACTTGCTAAGAGCTTCATTAACCTGATTCTTAAAATTGTAGTTGAATCTGAACTTAGGAACCTTCTTTGCAGGAATTTGAACTGTCTCTCCAGTTTTGGGATTCCTCGCAGTATGTGCAGCTTTGTCAGCAATAGAATAAGTTCCAAAATTTTGAATTGTAATCTTCTCTCCAGCCATTAACAACTTGCGAATACCTTCAAATACTGCCGCAACCTGATCGTAATTGACCTTTACTCCTTCCTTATAAGTATTAGCTTCTCTCTGAATGTCTCCTAAACCCGCCATGTAAAACACTCCTTTTTATTATAATTTATTTTCGGGAATTTTATATTCCCATATAGGATTATATCACATTGCAACCAATTTTAAACGTATTTTTTACATTTTTTTGATTAAAATTAATTATAAATAAACAACCTTTAATTAATCATATAATTCTATCATCTCTAGACTTATTTCAACTTCTCTTATTAATGTATTAATCAAATTCAATTCAACTTTTGCACAATTTTTCTTTTTGTTAATTGATTTACAATAACCAACAAAACCTGCAAAAGGACCGTCAGTAATAATTACTTTATTTTTAACTAGATATTTATAATCTTGGACTACAACTTTATCTGAATATTGTTTAATTCTTTCAATTTCATCATCAGTAAGAGGAATTGGTTCTTGTGTTTCTTCGTCTTTTAAAAACCCAAATACTGGAGTTAGTCGAACAATCTTCATCCATATTTTTGAATGTACTGGAAATTTGAATAATATATATCCTGGATATAAAGGGTCAACATTTCTTACCTTTTTATTTTTCTTTACTGTAATAACATAACGTGAAGGATACCACATCTCAACATTTTTAAATACATTTTTGAATTTTTTAAAACAAGTTTCTAATTTTTTATAATAATTCGGAGAGAAATAAGCTACAAACCACTTTTTTTTAACTTTCTTCTTTGCAATTTTACGTTTCTTTTTAACTTTAACTGCTGTCACAATCAGAATTCCCTCCTCTTATTATAAATTCTCTATCAATTAAACACTCCTTATCATGTTTGTTTTTTGTTAAAAATATATGTTTTTCAACTTCGGTTAGTTTATCCTTTAATTTAGAATCTTGTTTGAGTTTGAGTTCTAATATAAGTAACTTATTAATAGAATAAGCATCTACTATATTGTTTGAATATTGACCTGCATCACTAAAATCAATTCCCCATTTTTTATAAGCACTTAATGCCATAGCTGGTTTATCAGAATTACCTTTTCCAGTAACAAATTGTTTTACTCTCAACGGATCATATAATCTTAAAGGAATTCTTCTTCTGTAAATTTCCATCTTAATACCTTCAACATATCCACCTATATGAAAAACTCTTCCTTGAGCCCTGAATGCATAATCTTCAATAGCAATATAATCTGGTTTTGATTTATCAATTATTTCAATAACTTTTTCGATTCCCCATATAAGCTTTTCAATCTGATTTTCAAACTTTGGCTGATAAATACCATGTTTATTATTTCTACATATAGATTTTACTTCTGAAAAAAACCAATAATCTTCAAATTCATCTCCATTAAATTTTGTTACTGCAGTACCAGTTATACTTGGGTCTATTCCAATAGTGATTAACTTTTTAAATTTCATTTAATCACTCCTAAAGCCAACTGAAAGTACTGTATTTATCGTGTCTAGTAATTAAAATTATATCATCAATATAGTCTGATATTTCAGTATGGCTTATAATAAAGACCTGATCGATATTTAACTCCTTAATAACAAAATCTCTTATTAATTCTAACATAGATTTTCGATATACTTGATCTAACATACCAAATATTTCATCTAATACTACAAATTTGATTTTAGAATTTGATTTTCTTATTAACAATCTCATTAAAGCTAACCTAATTGCTACACTTATAAGAACTTTCCCACCACCCGAATCTTGTTCAAAATTTGTTTCTTTATCACCTTCATATATTTTTAATATTAATTCATCTTTAGTCTTCTTTTGTCTTTTTGAATTGCATTCAGGGCATTCCATTTCACGTGATTTAAAAAGTCTCCCACAAACTAAACATCTATCTTCCCAAGATTTAAGCTGTTTAAAATTTGTAAATTCTATTCTTATAGTAGCCCCAAGTTTCTCCAATATAATATTTGTCTCATCTTGTACTACTTGAAGTGATTCTTCAATTATTAATGAAGGAATTCCATTTTTACTAAACATATATGTTATAAACTTCCAATAAGATTCAATTTTCTTAAAATTTGTAATTTCTTTTTTGATCTTTTCAATTTCTTTATTATTCTTTTTTCCATTATTTATTTGTTCTTTTTTCGAACCAATTAATAATATTGTATTTGATAATTGCTTTTTGACACGATCTATTTCATCTATTTTATCTTCTAGCCTACTCTTTAATTGGTCGTAATAATTATTATGGATTTTATTTTTTAAGTCCTCTATTTCGCCCTCTTTTTTAACGATATTTTCTTTAAGTATTTTTATCTCATGTTCTACTTCTTTGTTATTTAAGTACGATTTAATTTGTTTTAATTCACTTATTTTATTTTTAATTTCAACAATTTTATTTGAACTTTCATTTACTTTTTGATTTAAAATCTTCAATTCATTAGATAATTGTTTTACTTCTTTTTCAGAACTTATTTTGTTGCAACTCGAATGTGTAATTGGACATACACCTTTAAATTTTTTGATATTATTGATTTTTGAATTAATATCATTTATTTTATATCTATATTCTGTTATTAAATTTTCAATTTTTATTCTATTCTCTTGAAGTTTATTTATTAAGTTATCAATATTTTCTTTTTTATATTGTTTTGATTTTTCTTTTATATCATCATCAAAATTTTCTATTTTATCTAATTTTATTTCTAATAATTCTTTAAAATCTTCAACTTCTTTTTTAAGACGTTTTAATTCAATTTTCAAATCTAAAGGATTATCCAACTTCGATAATTGTGATTGAATATCATCTTTTTCTTTTTCTAATTTTTTGATTTTGTTAGATAATAATTTTTCATTTGATTCTAATTTTTCTAATTCATTTTTAAGTTCTTCAATGTCAACATATTCTATATTTTCAAGATAACTTTCATCTGCTTTGATTTTAGCTGTTATTTTATTTAATCTTTCTTTTGCAGCATTTTCAAGTTCTTTCCAATAGTCTTTTTCAAGCCATTTAACAATATATTCTTTTTTAGAAGAACTATTTGATTCCATAAATGAATGAATATCATTTTGTAAAAAGAAATATGTCATTATAAAGTCTTTATATTCTATACCTAATAACTTATTAATTTCGTTTTGTATATCAGTTTTATTTAAACCTTCAAAACCTGTTACATTTAATACTGAAGTTGAATCTGTATTTTTACCTCTTTCAATTACTATTTCTTTTCCATCGTCTTCTAAAACTATTTTAACTAACATATCTTTGTCATAATTAAAATTAATTAAATCAGATTCGTTTCTTGTCCTACCTCTTCCAAATAAAGCATATAGAATCATTTCAACAAAAGTACTTTTACCAGACCTATTAGATTTATTTGGATTATCATCATATTGACCAACAATTCCTATAATATTTTTATTTTTCGGAAATTCAATTTCATTCCAACTACCAAATCTTTGAAAATACTGGCATCCTATCGACTTAATATACATAAATTATTCCTCTTTATTTCTATATTTATTTTCTAAATCCCAACAACATGCTGCACTTTCTACGTGTGATTTACTTAAACGTCTTAATTCATCTACTGCAACCTCAATAGAATGTGATAAAACATTTTTATCACTCATTGCAAAACCTCCTTTTATAATTCCAATTTTATATCCTTTATGAGTTTTTCAGTTAAGGCTAAGACGCTGTTAGAACCTTTCGGATGTTTTTCCTTAATAAATAACCTTATGGCATCCATTAAAGGAGTTTCTAAATTAATTCTAGATTTCGTTATTTTATTTTGTTTTACTATACTTGGTACTATTTCCTTACAATAAAAACATTTTGAAGTTAATTGTTTGATTTTTTCAATATCAATTTTATGATTATCTTCTAAAGATACTTTAATATCAATATGAACTACTGAATTTTCAATATCTCCCAATAATTCTTCTAAATCTTTTTCAAAAAGTTCAGGATGATTATAATAATCAATTACAATTTTTACAAATTTAAGAGGCTTTGTATCATAGAATTTTATTCCCTTAAATTTCATCTAAATCAACCTCTATAAAATATTTGTTATCTCCAATTTCATCAAATCTTCTCCTTTGAATACTACCAGGGATAATTATTGGTACTTCATCTTTATTTTTTATTACTTGACTTGAATGAATATGACCACAGAATATATATTTTATTTTATCTGATTTTCTGAATAACATCGGTACATTTAATTTATTAGCTTTATAAGTATTATTATTAGGCCCTATAACAGCACCATCCACATTCAAATGACAAAATACTAAATTTAACTTATTATCAGTAATATTATTTAACGTAAACTTACAAAAATTCCTAATAAATTCATCTTCGATCTCAACAGATTTATATTTTTTATTTTTTTTAGTTTTTTTAACTATAGTTGAAACATGTTTCATAGCTAATTGTTTATTAACATGAGGAATAAAAATAAATCTATATTTATCCTTTTCTATAACTGTTGGTTCATCAATTACTTTAACATATTCTAGATTCATTTCTTTTATGAACGATAATGAATGTATTAAAGATTTGCCATCGTGATTACCTAATAACAAATAACTTTCAATTTGATTTTCTTCAAGCATCATTACCCATTTTGTAACTTGTGCAATTGATTCTGGATCTGGTTTTTCATTATCAAAAATATCTCCTAAGTTTATATAATAATCTTGGTTTGTTTTAATTGCATAATTTATTATCTTTAATTGAACATCATCAATTAATTTATTCAAATTTGGTATTTCAGATTTTGTACCATAATGAGGATCACTAGATATTAACAATATAATTCCTCCCAAGATATATTATATCTACATACAAAAATTTATTAACAATAAAATTAAAATTTATTCATCTAAACTTTCTTCTAAATCATCACTATTAAAATTGTATGAAACTTCACCATTTAATACCATTTCCTGATGAACTTGTCTAATTTTATTCATAATTTTTGGATTTTCCATTAAATATTTTATTAGTTTCTTTTCCTGCATTTTAATGTCAAACATTTTACTCGAAATAAAATTTCCTTCTTTTGTAAATATACCAGCTAATAAACATTCATCAATTGCCTCACGATAAAAATCAATTCCCAATGGAACTATTCCTTTACCATTTGAAGTATAAAAATATCCTTCTGAATCTGGAAAACCTACTTTATTTTTTTCAACTACAATTTTATGTTTTTTACCAACTTTTTCTTCTCCTTCTTTAACCTTACCAGCAAATGATACTCTCATTCTTACAGTAGCATCATATTGCAGAGCTTCACCACAAGTACTATAATATTGAGGTTCCCAAGGTTTTGCACCTATGTTCTTCCTTTCTTGATTTATAAATAATATTGAAACGCAAGGTTGTTCGTTTTCTTTAGGACCAACTAGAGTTGTCAAAGATTTTAACCATAAACTAAACATTCTCGCTTGTAGACCCATACTAGTCTTCTTAAGACCATTTTTAATCATTTCATCTGGAACTAATTTTGTTGCAGAATCGACCAAAATAAACATTAATAACTTTTCATCAACTTTTTTCTTAGCTTTAGCTTCTTTGAAATTATTTATCATTTTATTAATTCTTTCAGAAGCATCTTCAATATTATCTGGGACAAAATATATACATTTAGAAAGATCTAATCCTAATCCTTGACTTATCCATTTTTTATCTGCAGCAGCTCTTTCAGCATCACAAAAAACACCAATATGTCCTAATTCTATGAAAGATTGAAGAAGTTCAATTCCTATGATTGTCTTCCCTGCAGCATTAGGTCCATGAGCCTCACCAATAGTCCCCATAGGCCAACCACCTAAAACACTGGCCCTATTAAATGACATAAGTCTTGTAGGGACAAAAATTAATTCCTCCTTTTTATCAAAAGTACCCATATTTTGTTTAATATCGTTAGTTATATATTCTAACGCCTTTTCTCTTTCGCTAGAATCTACAGATTCAACTTTAATTATTTTCTGATATGTTGATTCTTCAACAACATTCTCTACTTTTTTCTTTTTCTTTGTCAATTTAAATCCTCCTTGAGCAAAAAAATTTTTTTTAAAAGACCCCCGATTAAGGGGGTCTTTTAATTAAAATGGAACTATCTTTTCACCACAATGTGGACATTTATCAGCAGTTATAGGAACTTCTTCACCACATTCAGGACATTCAATTGTATCACCATCTTCAAATTCAGCTCCACAATGCGGACAGCTTGTAGCATCTGCTTTTACCTTTTTACCACACGAAGGACATACATCAGTTGTTTCTTCTTTTCCTTTACTATTCTTTGATTTTTCTTTACTTACATTCTTTTTTAACGATTTTTTAGATTTATTATCTTTATCTTTTGTCTTTTTTGTTTCTTTTATATCTTTAACTTTTGATTTTTTAGTTTTAGGACTTTCATCTTCATCTTCTTCTTCATTATCTTCATCTTCTTCTTCATTATCTTCATCTTCTTCTTCGTCGTCATCATCTTCTTCAGCGTCTTCTTCGTCTTCTTCATCTTTTATTTTTTTATTAGAATTAGATTTAGACGATTTCTTTGATTTTACTTCCTCTTCGTCATCTTCTTCATCTTCTTCCACATGTTTTTTAGAAGATTTTTTACTATTTAACTTTTTATCCTTTGATTTTTTCGGTTTTATGTCTTCCTCATCTTCTTCATCATCACTATAATCCATCAAATCATCTAAATCAATTCCATCATAAACTAAACTTTCTTTTATTAATTTCAATATTTCCTTGGGATTCGACGGGTTTGATAGACTGTCTAAATCTACACCTTCTTCATCAAGTAGTTCCTGAATTTCATCTGTAAGTTTAGCTTTACCTTTTGAAGCACTATACATCTTAGCAGGCTGTTCATCAGGATCATAAGTTAACTTAAATGGATAGGGATTTTTGAACGGATCTCCATCATCTTCGCCTTCGTCTTCAATTTCATTTTGGATAACTTTCTTAATTTCTTTTCCAAGTGAATGAGGAGCTATTAACACCTTTACTTTTGTAACATCATCAACATCAACTACACCAAACAAATATTCTTTCCTGTAAGCTAAATTCTTCCTCCAATCATATCCTTCTTCTGCTAATATATCACCTTTTGTATATTGTTCATCACCAATTTCAAGTATTACTTCATCATTATCGATATCATCATTGTCCCTTAAAAATTTTCTTAAATTACATATGGGACATTTATTCGGATTTTCTTTTGTATTAGGACATACTACTAATACATTCTTAACAACTTCTTTTTTCTTCTTTTTCTTTTTACTTTTACTATCTTCATCATCTTCTTCAGCAATAGTGGGAAACCAATGTGTATTTCTTCTACGAATTCCAGAACCGGGATGTAAAAATACTTGAATCTTTCCTTTTTCTTTCCAGTCTAAAATATCACCTTGTTTTTTGGGATCGACATCATTGAGAAATTCATCTACTGATAATTCCTTTGACATTAAATAACCTCCTATTTACTAAATTTTTTAATTAATTCATCATAAATAGCTTGAGCAGTCTTTGAAGCTTGTAAAGGATTATCATCATAAATCTTTATTGAAAATCTGACACCTTTGTCTCCTTGTGTTATTTCAACACTACTTTGTGATTTAACCCTTACAATATCAGGAGGAACTTCTTTAAATGTTGGTTCATTATTCATTTTAGTTACTACAGCATCTATTGCTTTTGATATTTTCTTTGCTGACATTTTTATCCTCCTCTATTTACCTATTAATAAAACATTATTTAGACTTGTATAATACACATTACCATTATTATCTATTATCTGTATAGCTCTATCATTATAATCTTTCCACGACTTAACATCTACTTCAAAACATTTACCATTTAAATTAATAACCGCTTTATGGAATGCCCATTTCGTATCAATTATTTGCATATTACAACCAGTTAATAGAATGATAATAGCTATAATCAAAATTAAAATTATCATTTTCTTCATTAAATCACCTCTTACTACTGATTTTGATATTTTCTTTGTAGACATTCAACAAGCCTCCATTTTTCTTATTCCTAATGCAATTTCTAAAACCTGAATATAATAATCATCCCAATTTTTATCAGGTAACAAATAATCAGACAAATTAGCATCTTTTCTTAACATATTTCTTATAGTCATTCCACTTCTAAAATGTTCAAGTAAAAACCAATCAATTAAATGTTTATTTTTATTATACATTTCAATATAATACTCT
Organism: Thermosipho sp. (in: thermotogales); assembly: GCF_020054775.1. Classification (NCBI taxonomy): domain Bacteria; kingdom Thermotogati; phylum Thermotogota; class Thermotogae; order Thermotogales; family Fervidobacteriaceae; genus Thermosipho; species Thermosipho sp. (in: thermotogales). The sequence goes on from NZ_JAIHAP010000001.1 coordinate 91,334, forward strand.
TTAGCATCATTTGGTATATTATCTTTTAAAAATTTAACTGCTTTTTCTAATACATTTTTTGGAATTTCTTTAAGTTTCTTCTCAAAATATTCTTCTTCAATATCCATTCAATCACCTCCTAATCATCATCTGTTGTTAATATAACATTTCTTTTTTCAGCCATTTTACCTTGAGATTGTAAAAGTGTTTTCCTACTTTCCCATTGATCTTTTAATATTCCTAAAATCCTTTCTGACCTCTGAAGATTTTTTAGTTTGTCGTTAAGTTCATTATATTCTTTAGTTTTATTTTTAATAATCCAATTTTTGATTTTTGTTTCAGATATTTGACCAGTTATTTTCTTTGCCTTTTTTAATTTTTCTAATTCTTCAGTAGCTTCCTCAACTAATTCAGCCCATTTAATTGCATATTCACCATCTTCATATCTCTCTCGTAAATCTCTTGCTGCTGCCCAAAGCATTGCTGCGGATCTAGCATTTTCAGCAGCAAAATCAATTGCTTCTGCTAATGCCTCAAAATTAAGCCTTCTTGGACCTAACATTAATGATTTTTTAAGTCTTAAATATTCACTCTTAATATCTAAATCTTCAAGTTCACGTTTTAAAAAAGAATATTTATCAAAAGAATATTTATCATCTGTTGTATTTTTGGAAGAATTTTTTAATTTTTTCATAATATTCCTCCACAATTTAACCTTGCTACAATATTAATTATAACAATTTTTATTCAAATTTAAACTAAACACTTTTATTAACTTTAATCATTTTTAATTTTGATTTGCACTGCCCGCAATGATAATTGTCTAAATTTTTCAATTTTTTCCTCAATTTATATTGAAAACCACAATTTACACATTCATAAATATAATTTACTACTGCAGCTTCCTTTGAATGTAGTGTAACATGACCACCTAACATATTTATTTTATTCATCCAATACTTGAATAAATCGTTATGTTTTCCACTAATTAAATGAATCATTTCATGAGTCAATGTATTAATAATTTCATCTGGAAATTTTTCATGATATGGTACACTTAATCTTATAATTTTACGTTTTACATAACAACCACCCGCTGCAACTACTAATCGTTTTGACCATTCAATTTTAACTTCATCTACATCAGGTACTTCATCTCCAAAATATTTATCTTTAATTTCTTTATAATATTTCTTCAAAGTTGATTCAGATGGTAGCATAAAATCACCTCTTTTTTAAGTTATTTCACACCTTATATAAATTATTTTATATCACTTAATTCTGAAATTAACTTTTTTCCGTCATTTTTATCATAAAGTACAAATGAATCTTTATATTTATCATTACCTGAATTTCGTTTAACTTTCATTACTACACAATTTCCTTCCTTCAAAATCTTCTTATAAAGTCTCCAATATTCTGGCCATATAGTAACAGATATTTTACCATCATGAGTATCAGATAATTCTATAAAAGCCATTTTTTCACCGAATTTAGTTTTTATTGTTTTAATATTACTTATAAAACCTGCAACTTTAGCTTTTTTAGTCTTCACTGTTATTTCATAAGGTAAAATAAATTCATGTTCTTCAATAACTTTTTTATATTTATCAAATGGATGCTGTCCAAAATAAAATCCATATAACTCATATTCAATTTTTAATTTTTCTTCATTTGTAAAATCATCTTTAACTAATTCTTCAGCTTGTTTTAAATATTTTCTTATATATTTAATTTTATCATGAATATTATTAACTCCTTGTTTATTTTTAGTATTATTCCACAATTCAAAGAATTTTAATAAACGTTTCCGATGTGGATATAAATTATCAAAAGCTCCAACTTTAATTAAGCTTTCAATAACTTTTTTATTAACTCTTCTCCAATCAACTTTTGTAGATGAAAAAAATTCTTCTATTGATTTAATTGGTTGAGCTTTTAAAATAGATTCTGCTGCTTTTTCACCACAACTTTTTATCATTGTTAAACCAGCTCTAATTGATTTATCTTCAATTTCAAAATTAGGTTTTGATTTATCAATTAATGGAGGTAAAACTTCAATTCCAGATTCCCTTGCAATTCTTATATAAATTTCTAATAGATTTTTATCTCTATCTTTTCTACCTTTTAAATCCTTTCTGACTGCATTCTTAGTACTTTGTAAAAGTCCAGTAAAGTATTCAAGAGGATAATAAACCTTTAAATACATACCCTGTACTGCTGCTGTAGCATATGAACATGAATGTGATTTATTAAAACTATAATCGATAAATTTTGCTAAAGTTTGAGTTAATTCTTCAATTTGTTTATCCGAAAATCCTCTTTTACTCCACGCTTTTTGCAATTTATTTAATGTAACTTGAAATTCTTTATATGATTTACTGTTCGGATCATATTTACCTTTGTTTAGATATTTTAAAGTTTTTCTAGCTTTATCAGCTTCAGCTGCAGTAAATCCTGCAGTATCCATTAATATTCTCATAAACTGTTCTTGATATATTAATGCACCGTATGTTTCTTCCAATGCTGGTCTCATAGATTCGTGTAAATATTCAATTTCATCTAGATCTTTATGTTTATTACACGCTAATACATCAGTTGCTCCAGACATAATAACAGCAGGTCTCCACCCAGCATTAATAGCTACTAAATCATTAAATGTCAAAGTAACTCCTTCAACTGTAGCTTTTTTCGGATCAACATCACTTCCAGCCACTCGTTTAATAAATTCTCTCATTGGTTTTGATGAATACTGAAAAATGTCTTCAGTATTTCCTTTTGCAAATTCTGCCATTAATTTAGGATCGTCATAATCTATTGTCCATATTTTATCCCAAAGATCTATTCCATGTCTTTCTTTAATAAGCTCTATACCACGCCTTAATATTGTACACCAATTTAATCCTAATATATCTAATTTCAAAATTCCCATATCTGAACATTCACGAATATCTGCTCCTTCTTGTATCCCAGTTACAATTTTTCCTTCTATTTTCATTATAGGAATATATTCTTCTAATGGCCCTGGAGTTACCACAGTACCACTCGCATGTTGTGAATATTGTCTTACCATACCTTCAAGCTTACTACAATATTCAAAAAATTCAGGTTCATTTTGAATAAATTCAATAATATCTTTTTCAATACCTTCGTTTAAAATTCTTTCAATATTTGATTTTACGTCTGAAAAATTATCAAAAGATTTTGCAACTTTATCTATTATTACAAAATCTTTTTCTAAAACTCTGCCTACATCCCTTACTACACCTTTAGCACCATAAGTACCAAATGATATTATATGTGCAATATGATCTTCACCATATTGTTGAATTAAATATTGCTCAATTAAATCTTTTCTTTCAGAATCAAAATCTTCATCTATATCAGGTGGATCTGCTCTATCCTCATTTAAAAATCTTTCAAATATAAGTCCATTTTTAATAGGGTCTATTTCTGTTATACCAATTAGCCATGAAATTAAAGAACCTGCTGCACTTCCACGACCTGCTCCATGAAAAATTTTATTTTTATTACAGAAATCTATATAACCTGAAACAATTAACATATAATCTGAATAACCTTTTCTTATAATAACATCTAATTCGTGTCTTGCTCTTTCTTTGTATTCATTAATTTTTGATTTAGGTATTTGCTTGTTCATAAGTCTTCTCTTAAATCCCTGATTAACCTTTTGTGTTAAATATGCAGCTGCATCAAAATTTTCATCTATATTTTTCGGATCTGGATAATATTTAGGAAATTTTATATCATATAATGGTACCTCGATATTCTTACATTTTTCGGCTACCTCTAAAGTCCGGTCTAAGCCTTCCAAAATTTCCTTTTTGGTAATATTATATTGCCATTTTTTAGCTGACTCTAACAGTTCATATGGAGTTTTTAAATATAATTCTCTAACCTTGAATATTACATCATCAAGATTATCACTTATTTTCTTTTTCCTATATATCATTTTATGAATATCTTGTAACTTATCATCACCTTTATTTACATAATGAATATCATTTGTAATTATATAAGGTATTTTAAGTTGCTTTGAAAATTCCAATAACTTTTCATTTATTAAATGTTGTTCATTAGATTCAAGAAATTGTAATTCTAAATAAAAATCATCTTTAAATACTTCTTTCATTTCTAGTAAAAATCTTTTACATTCATTAAATTTTCCTTCTCTAATTAAAACTCCTACTTTACCTCCCATACAAGCTGTAGTAACAATTATATTTTTTCCTAATTCTTTAATGATATTGTGTGTAGTTCTTGGTTTGTAATAAAATCCATTTCTTACACCATCAGCATGAATTTTCATTATAGATTTAAAACCTTCCCAATTTTTTGCTAAAACAATTAAATGATTATTTGGACTTATTTTCTTTGTTTCTAATTGTTCTTCAACATCTTTCTCTTTAGACTTTCTTTTTATATTATTTTCTTGTATTTCTTCCCTATCATCATTTACATACAATTCTTCACCTAAAATTGGATTAATCCCTAAATCTTTTGCTGTTTTATAAAATTTCAAAAATCCAGACAACGAACCATGATCAGTTATAGCAATTGAATCCATTCCTAATTCTTTTGTTTTAGAAATTAAATCACTGATTTTACAACATCCATCTCCTACTGAATAATCAGTATGCACATGTAAATGACACATATTAATATTTTTCTTTAACTTTTTCATTTTAACACCTCTAAATTTTAGTAATATCTTCAATTACAATTATATGAGCCGAATCAATATTTACATTAACAAAAACATTTTTTATATTCAACTTTTCTTGAAGTTTCCTCACTAATTCTAATATTAATCGCATATCTGAAATTAATAACTTAACTACGTCTGAACTTCTTAATTTTACAAAACAATGTAGTATATTATTTCTTACTATAAAATGTATCATTGAAATACACCACGGAGATACCCAAATTGCTTGTCTTGTATTAATATCTTCGTCAAATTTCTTAAATGTTTCTACAACACCTTCAGTAATTTTTGCATATTCATCTTTTTCAAGTTTTAATATTTCTTCATAATTTATATTATTTTCTTTATAATATTCTAACATATCAATATAATTTTCTTCAGTATTTATAAAATCGTCGTCAAGATAATTAAAACTATAATTTAGAATCTCTATAGTACCTTGTTTATTTACTATCACTGGAACTCCATTTCTCCTTACAATTTCAATTTGTTCTTCAATTATATTTTTCAATTTTCCCATCATTTATCAACTCCTAATTTTATTTTATAGAATTATCTGTTAACTTTAACTTAAGATTAAGATTTACAATTTTTTCTGTCTTCAATAATAAATTAATTACTTGAAATATTAATTCTAAATCTTCATGTGTTATATTTTCCTTATTTACAAAAATTGTTTTATCATCACTTACATTTATTAATGATTTTCTAATTGATTCCATTTGTTTATTATCCTTATTATATTCAGTTTTAACTTTTTCAGTATATTCATTATTAATCTTTATTCTGTTACTGTATTTTCTTTCATAATTAATTTTAATATTTTTAATATCAAAACCTTGACTTTCTAAAATTTTTAAAACCTTACTTCTTAAATATATAAAAGCCTGCCTTTGTATAGGTTCTAAACCTTTATCTTCAAAAATTTTATTCATATTTTTATATTCAGGTACTTCAAATGAAGTCTTAATATAACTAATTAGAAATTCAATATGTTTTGAATATTTGTCTCTTCCCATTTTATTCCCTCCCATAGCACTAAATGATAAATAAATATCAACAATTTGACGTATTTTTATTAAATTTCTACTAACATCAGGCTGATTAATATTTAAAACTTTACAAATTTCTAACTGGTTTAAACCTTTTAAAACAGACAACTTAAATATTTCTTTTTGTTTTTCAGTAAAATACATAAAAACTTCATCTTTTAAATTTTCTAAAAATACATTATTTAATACTTCTTCTTCAATATCTTTTTTATCTGGTATAAAATCTTCATAATGTGTTTCCTTTCCATTTTTATCAATAAATGTAAGATCTTCAACTGATATAACCTCTTGCATTAAAGCATTTTTTGCATTTTCAATATCGTTTTTACTAAACTTTAATTTACCATCTTTGTCTTTAATATTACTTATTATATCAAAAGCATCATCTAAAGAAATATCTTCATTTTTTGACTTTATTAAATAAAATTGATAAAGTACATCTAATACAGTCCTCGATTTTCTTATAAATGAACTATGATCACGTTTAAATTTCTTTAATTCGCCAATTATTAATGGATATGCATACGTAGAAAACTCACAACCTTTTGAAGCATCAAAATACTTTACAGCTTTATAAAACCCAACAGAACCAATTGCAAAAAGATCATCAATTTCTATATTACATGATAAACACGCATCTCTTACAGAGCCAAAAACTTTATTTATACATGATACTATAATACCCTTATTTTTCTTAAAAAATTCATTGAAATAAAACTCATCATTTTTAGCTTTAATAACATCTTCAGCTCTACAAATAACCCCCATAACAAACTCTCCCCATAATTTTATATCCATATAATATTATATCAACTTTTTATCATAAATAAAAATAGCCGGATTTATCCAGCCTTATTTTTAAATAAAAATTATTAAAGTGCAGCAAAATATTCATAATCTTTTACATCTATCTCATAATTTTCTGGCAAATCTTCATTTGAATTCGGAATTTTAAATCCTAATTGTTCTTCTAATACATCTTTAACAGTACAAGCCCTATTAAATGTCGCATATACATAAGGTGAGTTATCTGAATTTCTTCCACATGATTTAAACAGACATCCAAACATTTCAGATAAAGAATATGATTCATGATATTGGCAACGTTTTGTTCTATCACAACTGGGTCTTAAATAAATTGCCAAAAGAGGAAATTTATCTTTAAGTGCCTCTCGAACAGACCAAAATAAACCTACTGTATCTTCCTGTTCACAGAATTTAAGACGTCTACTGCACTGTCCCATTAATGCAAGATATGTCATTGAAAATTCAAAAGGATGATTCATACCCATAGGTAAAATACATCTTGCAGACTGCCAACTACCTTGACCTTTGCTTATAATTTTTTCATAAAGATCTTTTCCCATTTTTACATATTCTTCTATATCTTTTCTTAATTCTCTATTATCATAAAGTTCAGTTGGCATTATAAAACTTGCATCTAATTTATTATTGTCTCTTACACCACTTGAAAAAAATGTAGCTCCTACTCTAGCTCTAGCAGCTTGATCAAAAGCTGATCTAGATACTCCATTAACCCTAAATTGAAATGTAATAGATTCTAATGCTTGGGGCAATGTTTTACCTTCTAATGAAGCTCTAACAACCTTTATTCTGTTTTCAACCGAAACCTTTGGCCATTTATATTCATAATCATCGTCGCCCCAAGTTGCAGTTGCAGCTTCAAAAATTTGTTTATACGGATTCAATGGATAACCAATTAACTCAACTTTGATTCTCGAACATCCTCGTATAAATTCTGTTTTCTTTTTTGGCTGCATAGATGGTAAAGTTCCCATTACTTCTCTCATTTTATCAATTTCTTTACTTCTCTCCATTTATTATCCTCCTTATATAAATATTTGTTTATCTTTAAGTTCGTCATAAGCTTCATTAATTGGCATATATCTTGAAAAACAAAGTTTACATTTATCTGAAGCAAATTCTTTATGATAATTTTCTTCCCAAATATCTATAAAACTCTCATTATAAACATTACCAAGTATTAAACTATTTTCTCTATATTGAATATCAGTATCGTCAACTTGAGTTTCACAGGGATATACATTCCCTTTTGCATCAATAGCTAAATGTATTTTATTAATTATACAAGGTACTTCTGAATGAGGCTTTTTAAATTTAATTTTTCCACACAACCAGTCATGTAAAAATTGTAAATTATTTTCTGGTATTAAAAGATTAACTCTTCTTGTGTCTATCATAAAATTTAACAAATTAGCTAATAATAACTTATCATGATGAGTTAATTCTAATCCTTCAGCATGATGAACTGGATATAATATAAGTCTTTTTAATTTATTTTTTACAACTAATTCTATGATATCTACTACTTCACTTATATTTAATTTTTGAATTGTAAAGTTTATTCCAACGTTCTCATTATATTTTAACGTAGAATATAGATTATTAAGAATTTCATCTAAATTATTTCTCCCTCTTATTACATGGTATTTTTCACTATCTAATGAATCTAACGAGAATCTTATAAAATCAAGATCAGATATTAAACTGTAATCAAATCCTTTTTTGAAATTTCCTGAAGTTATTATCCCAAGTTTAAAACTTCTTTTTAACTTTAACAAATCTTCAAACCTTGAATATAATACTGGGTCTCCACCTGTTAAACAAATAGATTCTACTCCATAATCATTTGACTCTTGCCAAATTTTTTTAATAACTTCAAAATCTAATTCAGATTTATCTTGAGTTTTCCAATGACTACACATATTACATTTATTAACACAATGATCTGTTAATAAAATATGAAGACTTATTGGAGCATTCAAACCATTATGTTTTATAGCTTTAATATATGGAACTATCTTATTTATGGACTTACTTAATACTACATCCATATTCTACTCTCCCTTTTTAATAATACTCTTCTTTTGTAGTATTTAAATCTGATTTAATTTGTTCAAGTTCCTGTTCTTTTTTTAAAAGTTCTTCAAGACGTTCTTTATTTATTAATGTTATTTCAAGAGAATAATTTTTATACATTCTTGATGAATCATCCATTACAACTTTTTTAACTGGTAATTTATCAATATCTTCAACTATAAGTTCAGCTATTTTTTTAGCAAAATTATATCTTATCATTCTTTCTACATCACAATTTGAAAATTCTAGAATTTCATATGATACTGACTGAATAAAACCTATTGTTTGATATTCAACCACAATTCACCCCTACCTTAAATATATTTTGATTTTCCTATACAAAATTATAACAAAATAAATACAGCAAACAACAACAAAAATAATTAATTGTAAAATAAATCTTATACCTACAATTAAAAGTGTAATAAGTAATTTGAAAATCCCATCAAGTATTAAAAATAATTGTTTAATTATCATTCTTAATTTTTTCATTTTATTCACCCATTAAAGTATTTGCATTATACATCCACTGAACTATATCAATAAATTGCGGACATTCGTTAAAACAATTATAACATCCAGCATCAGCACAGTCTTTTATATTCAATTTTATTTTTTTATATTCTTCTTTAGCTTCTTTCAAATGGAACCTTGTATAATATGTCAATAATTTTAATATTCTCGGTTGACTCATTTCCCATCCAAATTTTTCACACGGTCTACATTTATGACAACTAACACAAACTTTACCCAATTTCATTTTCAAATATCTTTCAAGTAAATCATAATCTGTACCATCATCTTCTTCTTTAAATAATTTTACAATCTGTCTCAATTGTTCTACTGATCTTACTGAAGGAATAATTATATCAGAAAAATCATTCATAATTTCAAAATTCATTAAATCTTTTATCATTTCTACACCAAATCTATTTTCAGGTCCGCCGATTAAAATTCCACTTGCAAAATTTTTGAAAGTAACAACACCAATTGAATTGAATTTTGCAACTTTTATAAGATCTTCAAAATCTCTGTATAAAATATTATGTGGTACCATAATAGCGTCTACAAGGTTATCCTTAATTGCAGCTTCAGCAGCTTTATAATCATGGCCAGAAATTCCTATATATTTTACATTTAATAAATCCTTTAAATATAAAACATTATCTTTAAACATCTTATACTGTACTGAAGAATCAATTCCTGAATGCAACCATAAAATATCAATATAATCAGTATTCAATTGTCTACAACTTTCAGAAATACTTTTATTAATCCCATCAACAGAAATATCTTTTGTTTTTGTAGAAATATAAATTTTAGATCTATCTATAACATTGTTTTTTATCAAATTTCCGATATAAACTTCACTTTTATACACAGGAGCAGTATCAAAATATCTTACTCCCATTTCATATGCTACTTTAATTATTTCTTCAGGATCATCTTTAGGATTATCGAAACAACAACCCAAACCTAATCCATTTGTTCTTATATATGTCTTACCTAACCTAATTGAGGTTGGTTTTTTTACACGTTTCATTAAAACTAACCTCCTCTAAAATTTTACTTACACATTTATCTATAGGAAAACCAGTAAAAACATAAATTTTCGGTATTGGAGAATACATAAAATAAGTTAAATAATAATCAAGTGTTTCATAAATTTTATCAATTAGAAATTGAGATTCATTACATAATTTCATTCTATCTTTAATATCACTTAAACGTGAATAAGTATAGACGTAAAATACAGGATAAGCATTACTAATTGATTTTTCAAGTTTATATAATTCATTTATATCAGGAGTATCAGGTTTATTATATAACTGTCCATAAACCCATTGTGAAGCGGGACCTCTATCCCAACATATATGTTTATTTGTAACTTTTAAAACTTCATTTTTTAAAGTTGTTTTTCCAGTCTTATCTAATCCTTCAAATATCAATAAAGCCATTTATTTATCCTCCCTAAATCTTACAAATACTGGAAATCTTACAGAATGTGTACCCCTCTTATTTTCAGTTACTTCTTGACCTTTAAATTCTATTGTTTTATTAAGATATTTTTTCCTATTTTTCCAAATTTCATTTCTTTGCTCAACTGAAAAACCACTTCCAACTTTTACTATATTTCCTTTAAATTCTACCAAAATTGCACCTAATGTTCCTTCAAACATACCAGTACCTTCTTGGAATCCTTTAACTTTACCATCATATGTTTCTTCTGGTTTTAACTTCAACCATTTATTTGTTCTTTTACATTCATATTCAGAATCATAACCTTTGAGCATTATCCCTTCAAATCCTCGAGATAATGCATCTTCAAAATAAAAATCTAATTTCTTTTTATCTTCTGGATCAATAGGATCTGAAAATTTAACTATCTTTAATATATCTGTTTCTTTAACAGTTTTAATAAGATTTTTCTTACGCTTTAAAATTGGAGTTTCATCAATTCCTTCTTTAAATGATGTTACATCAATCATATCAAATATATTATATATAGCTTCTTTACCTCTAACTTTTTTTCCTCTTGCTGCCGATGTATCATTGAAATTTTTACCAGATATTAATTCACCATCTAAAACTATTTCATCTTCAGGTATCTTCTTAATTTCTTCAATTAGATAATCAAATCCAAAAAGTTCTTTTCCGTTCCTTGAATATAATATAATATCATCTCTTGAATATTTTACTGCTATGCATCTTATACCATCTATTTTATCTTCTATAATAACTTTTGATGGAATTGATACAGCTTTTTTAAATGGTTCTGCTAATGCTACATTAAACTGTGGAATTAAATCTTTAAATACCTTATTTACTGTTTTATCTCCAATTCCGACATTTAAATCTTTTGAAATTACTTGACTGTACCAATAATATTCTTCTGCACTACAATTTGATAAAAACTTTTCAACAGCATTTCTAGCAGCATTACCTGTTAATTCCCTATTAGCTAACCTTGTCAACATATCAGATAATTCATCAAACTTTTTCGCTGATATTTTACTACTTTTTACTGTACATTCTGGTAATTTCTTAATTCCAAATGTTAAGTACGGATCCAAAGATAATTTTAGCATTTGTTTTAAATATTCATTAGATTTATATGACCTTAAAATTTCAGCTTTCACTTTAGTACTGTTTGTTTTTCCTAGTTCTTCTAAAGCATTAAAAGCTTCTTTTATTAAATCATCTTTAACCATTTTTATACCTCCTTTTTTTAATAATTATAACATCTATTTATCAATTTTTAAATATAAAATATCAACTTTTTTCTTCATAAGCTATTTTATAAATTTTCTTTAGCATAAAAATATAATCTTTAAGTTTATTTCTTTTATACGATAAAATAAAATTAGGATGATATATTGAAAATACTTTATAATTTTTAAAGTTAGTTAATTTGCCAATAGTTCCATTAAAATAACTAACTGAACATTGTCCCATAGGTACAATTATTTCAGGTTTTATTATTTCTAACTCACTTAGCAGATATTCTTCGCAATTATTTATAATGTTTAAATCAGGCTTTGAATTATTTAATGTACTACATTTAACTATATTTGTTATAAAAATATGTTCTTTAATACCGACTTCATCTAATAACTTTCTAAAATCATCACCAAACCCACCAGAAAATGCACAATTTGTATTTTCAAATCTTCTATAAGAAGGATTTTGTCCAACAAACATTACCTTACAATTTATACTATCTCCACCACCTCTTAAAGGTCCATTACTTTTACCATCATAAATATTACAACTCATTTTAATAAGATCTTTACATTTCTTACATCTATACATTTTTGCATACAGAAGACTCAATTTTGGATTTTTAATTATTTTTGCCATTTATTTAAAAATCCTACCTTTCTAAAACCATGTTAGACAGACTTTTTATAACCCTTAAATATTTTTATATATATACGAAATAATTTCGTCAAAATCATATACAACTTTTACATTATTATGAATATAAAGATCATTAATACTATCATATTCATCCGGGTTATATAACCAAAATACTTCATAACCTTGTTCAGCAATTGAATTAACTTGATTCAAATCATCATCAATAAAAAATTTAATGTTAGGACATGTTTTGATGATTTTTAAACATTTCTCTTTACTCCAAAAAATAGCATCTAATTCTATATTGTGACTTTTAAGACATTTCAAAGTATCTGAATAAATTCTTGAATATTTTTCATAAGGTCTTGAAGTCAAACCAATAACTTGATAACCATTTAACTTTAAAAACTTTATAAATTCATCAACATTCTTTTTTATAGGTAATTGTGCTTTATAACCTGATTGTCTATATGCATCTTTGATTTTTTCATAAGTTTCAAGTCCGACACTAGATTTCAATTGTTTTAAATTTTTATAATATGGTAAAGGTAAACTGAAATTTTTAATCGCCCAGTCAAGAAAACACCTCGGATAATCAAAAATAACTCCATCTAAATCAATACCACATATTAACTTATTTTTACTTAAAAGATCTAATTCATGTTCTTGTTTATATCTTTGTTCAACTACAGCAGTTTTCATATCAAATGCTTTTAAATAATCTTCATAAGTAAATCCCCATAATTGATATAATCCTAATGTAAACTTTTGAATGTCTGTTATTTCTTCTAATATATTTGAAAGTATAATTTCTTTATTTTCTACTCTATGCATTTTGAAATTTATTTCATCTAATACTTCAGATAATTCTTTTACTAAATGTAATAAAAACTTTTGAGTCCATTCTTGTTTTTCATTAATATCTAAACTTGTCATACTTTTGTTTAAATAATCTTTAAAAAATTTTTGATTAAATTCAAGCTGTCTATTCCATCTGTCTTCTGTTATCATTATTTTCATCCCCTTTATTATTCCTAAATTCAATTGATTTTTTTACTATATCTTGTGTTTTGATTTTATGATTCCATTCAGCATATCTACCAAGAAACATTATTTTATCTGGTTCTTGAATAACACCTCCCTGTATCTGACCAATATCAATATATTCATAACCTTTTATATCACTAAAAATTGGAGCCTTATTTTTTTTCACATTTGTAAATTCAACAACAGCTAATTGATCATTTACTTTAGTAATTCTATTATAAGGTTGTTTGTTTTCTGGAAAATATACATAATCAAAATCACCTAGTTCTTCAGCAACATATTTCTTATCTACTAATACAAATTGTTTATTTAAAAATCTCAATTGTCTTCTTATATCAATATATTTTTTGACTTCTTTTATATCATTACCATATATCATACAGAATGTTGGAGCAGGTATAGTCGAAACTATATGTTCATATTTAATCCTAGTTGAAACATCAAAGAATGAAATTACATCATGTTTTATTTGTTTAACAGTTAAATGACATATTTTTATATTTGATAAAATCTTTTGTATAATATCTTTAAAATTTACATCATAATATAGAATTTCATTTTTACCTTCCGACATTACAGATTCAGGAATTTCATTTATATTTGCTAAACATCTAGACTTCATATAATATAAAATTCTATATTCATCTGGACAAAAATCATGTAATTTACCTTTAAAAAAATAACCTATTCTAGCTTTCTTTATATTGCATTCGATTCCCAAATCTTTTAATAATCTTTCATTCCACTCATTTACTTGTAAAATTCTCGGTCCCAAAGGAATTTTATTTGTCATTTGCCCTCCAACATTACTAGAAACTATTTTATATTCTGGATTATAAAATTTGAAAATTAATCCAGATATTCCACCACCAATTATAATTTTCATATTTATATCACCTCGCAAATAAAATTATATCAATAATATTCAATTTATAAAAACTAAAAGACAGGCAATTAAATTGCCTGTCTTTATTTAAACAGGAGAGTGAAAAAGTGATTTTACATTTATATTTTATTTTTTACCTTTACCTTTTTGTTTTACTTTAGATTTTTCATCACTTTTTCCATCTCCTGACTTTCCAGCAGATTTAAAACCTACTGGCTTAGGAGCTTTTTCAGGATCAAAATTTTTAGAAGCTTCTTTTATAAGTTTTTCAATAATCTTTAAATCTCCACCAGCATATATAGCTCTACAAGCTCCCAAATGTTTAGACTTAGCTTCTTCAGGCGTAAATGTTTGTAAACCATCAATATCCTTGCTACTAACAGGTACATTTATTTCAACATTACCAGTCGAAGTTACCTTACAAAATCTCGAATTATTTTTCGTAAATACAACACCTGTAGTACGTTCATTCTTATCCCAACCTTTTCCTAATGCTTTTTCCACTACATCTATAATACTATTCACATCAACCTTTGGTTTAGATTGTCGTTTCTCTTTGCCAGCTTTGCTGCTTTTATCAACTTTATTATCTTTTTCAGTTTTACCATTTGTTTTGTTATTCGCCTTAGACTTTCCTTTGGGTTTTTCTTCTTCATCCTCTTCAACTTCATCTTCGGAATCAGCTTCGTCTTCTTCGTCTGCTTCTTCCTCTTCAGTTTCTTCTTCCTCTTCAGTTTCTTCTTCCTCTTCAGTTTCTTCTTCCTCTTCAG